>JBDRHJ010000020.1:0-11802 GCA_043816835.1 Candidatus Omnitrophota bacterium | reverse complement strand
AGAAAAGATGGATAAAACCGATTATCTTAATCAACAACCCTATCTCGATATTATTGCCAAACGGGTTAATGCAATAAAAGAGGGATACCGGCAGAACGTGGCAATTATCGGGGATAAGGATATCGGAAAAACCTCAATTATCCTGCACTTCTTAAACCACTTCAATGATCCGATGATTTTACCGTTATATATCGAGCTGCGGCCGGAATATACTAAAGAATACTTTGTGCGTAAATTTATCGGCGTATTACTGTACAATTTTTTGGAAAACAGCATTATTGCGCGAAGCGAAAATTTAGATTTTTTGATTTCAAAGGCTGCAAAATTTATCCCTAAAACAACTAAGGAAATAACCATGATTTTAAATTCCCTCAACCGGAAGCAACGGGGGGGAAGCAAAAACATGGAAAATATCTTCGTTCAATTATTAACGCTCTGCGATATCCTGAATTCCGAAACAAAAAAGCATTGCGTAATTTTCTTTGATGAGTTTCATCACCTGGGAACATTAGGAATCAAACAAATTTATAAACAATTCTCGAAGATGCTGATGATTCAAAAAAGGGTATTATATATAATTTCCAGCTCCGCAAAATACCGGGCAAAAAAAATACTTGCCTCACACCTTGCTTTGCTTTTTGGAAATTTTGAAATTGTTGAAGTTGAGCCATTTAATTTAAAAACCACAGAGCGGTTCTTATCCAGCCGGCTCAACCTATCGCAAATCCCAAAGCATCTGCTTGATTTTCTGGTCCATTTTATCGGGGGTTTCCCCTTATATCTTAATATTATTGCCGACGCGCTATTAAAAATCCCTACCCCGGTTACCAGGGAAAAATTAGCCGAAGTCATACAAGACTTATTATTTATCGAATCGGGGCTATTAAACCAGCGCTTTAATAATTATCTCGCCGATCTTCAGAAATTTAAAGCAGCCCAGGATTATAAAACATTGCTTTATCTTATTGCCGATGGGCAAAACCGCATTAAGGATATTGCGACTAATCTGCATAAACCCAAGAGCCAAATCTTGGCCCGCTTAAATTTTCTGATTGAATCTGATTTAATTGACAAATCGGGTGATTTCTTTGTAATCAATAACCGCGCTTTTAGTTTTTGGTTAAGGTTTGTTTATCAAGAAAAGCTGGATTCTTTAACCTTTAACACTGACGAACAAAAGAAAAATTTCCGCATAAAGATCGAAAATAAAATCAGTCAATTTATTGCCGCCAATCAAAAAACCGTGCTCGAAAGAACCATGGAGTTATTGAATCTTTTTGAAAACGCTTCTATGCAAATGCGGACAAAAAAACTGCGCCTGGTTCACTTTCAGGAGGTTAAAGCGCTAAATTTCATGCGTGGCAGGCTAAGCGAAGGATTATTAGGCCGCGCCAAGCGCTCACTTTGGATAATGGCAATTAACCCCGATATCTTGACCGAAGATGATATTGCCGATTTTTCCAAACAGTGCCGAAGGCTGCGTTATCGCAAACCACAGAAAAAAGTAATTATTACACACGGCGACATCGATACCAACGTTCGCCTTAAGGCAATGGAAGAAAAAGTATTAACCTGGAATTTGGATGATTTAAACCTTGTCCTGGATTTATACAATAAGCCCCGGATAATACCGTAAAAAATGAAAATCGGAGTTATTAGCGATACCCATATACCCCTTAACGCACAAGAGATTCCGGCCGCATTATTGGAATCACTTAAAAGCGTAGATATGATTATGCATGCAGGGGATTTAATTAAACTGAGTGTCATTGATACATTGAGATCGATTTGCGCAACCGTAAAAGCCGTATACGGCAATATGGATTCAGTCGACGTAAAAAAATGCCTTCCTGAAAAGGAAATCATTAGTATCGGCAAATACCGCCTTGGGCTTACCCATGGGAAAGGTTCGCCAAATGCCTTGTTCGACACCGTAACCGATATATTTAAAAACGACAGCGTGGATATGATTATTTTCGGACACTCACACTATCCGATAAATGAAAAAAGGGGCAAAATTATCTATTTTAACCCCGGCAGCCCGACCGATAATATATTTGCCCCTTTTAGATCTTACGGAATCATCGAAATAGATAACAAGATAAAAACCAGTATTGTAAAAATTTAACGAGCAAATAATTTATGGTCTCATTGAAAATGAATAAACTTTGGGCCCCCTGGAGAATTAAATATATAAAAACAGCCGCAAAAAAGCAATCAGGCTGCCTTTTCTGCCGTAGTAAAAAATCTAAAAGAAACAGCTATATTTTTTTGAAAAACCGGTATTGTTTTGCGATGTTGAATATCTTTCCTTACAATAATGGGCATGTTTTGATTTCGCCCACTCGCCATACCGGCGACCTAAAGACGATTAAACAGGCTGAGGTTGCCGAGATTTTTAAAATGCTACAAGAGGTAATTCGCCTGCTTGATAAAACATTAAAACCGCAGGGTTACAATATTGGGATGAATATCGGAAAATGTAGTGGGGCCGGCATACCGGGGCATTTGCATATACATATTGTGCCGCGTTGGCAGGCAGACACCAATTTTATGCCGGTTTTATCAAATACAAAAATAATCTCGCAGTCATTAAATGAGCTCTACCGAACGCTCAAAAAAATATCAAAACCGTAAAATGTTAAATGTAAGTGAAATTCGAAAATTTGAAGATAAATTTCTAGCCCCTTACGCAATGAAAAGTTACCAGACGCGCAAGCGGCGCTATAAAGAAGAAGAGCATCCTTATCGTTCGATTTATCAACGCGACCGTGACCGGATTATCCACAGCGCG
This sequence comes from Candidatus Omnitrophota bacterium, assembly GCA_043816835.1. Classification (GTDB taxonomy): domain Bacteria; phylum Omnitrophota; class Gorgyraeia; order Gygaellales; family JAHJCI01; genus JBDRHJ01. The sequence goes on along the minus strand of JBDRHJ010000020.1, from coordinate 9,008 downwards.
GCCTTTCGAAAACTGGAATACAAAACTCAGGTCTTCCTGATCCATGAAGGCGATTCATACCGTACGCGATTAACCCATACCTTAGAAGTTGCGCAAATTGCGCGAACGGTTGCTTCGGCTTTCCGCCTAAACGTGGATCTCGCTGAAGCAATTGCCCTGGCTCATGACCTTGGCCATACCCCGTTCGGCCATGCAGGCGAAGAAATTTTAAACGAACTTATGCATAATCAGGGCGGCTTTAATCATAACTCCCATGGGCTGCGCGTAGTCGATATTCTGGAAGAAAAATACGTGAACTTCCCGGGACTTAATCTCAGCTGGGAAGTACGAGAGGGAATCATAAAACACACCTCTAATTTTGACCGCTCAGTTAAATTAAAGGAGTTTAACCCTCGCGAGCAGCCGACGATGGAAGCGCAAATCGTTGATATCGCCGATGAAATTGCCTATGATAACCATGACCTAGATGACGGATTGGCTTCGGGACTTTTATCCGAAAAAGACTTGCGCCAGCTACCTATCTGGATGAATTTATCAAACGCAATAAGTAAAAAATATAAAGGCATAGACGGCGATAAACAAAGATACCAGATTATAAAATCACTAATCAATATCCATGTAACCGATTTAATTCATTCCACGGAAATTCGATTAAAAAAACATAAACCCCGTTCTTGGCAAGACATAAAAAAAATGAATGCCCGCATCGTGAACTTTAGCCAAGAAATGCTTAAAGAAAGAAAACCGCTGCGAGAATTGCTGATGGAAAAGTTATACCATCATTATCGCGTAGTCAGGATGTCAACCAAGGCAAAGCGGTTCATTAGGGAATTATTTAATACTTATACCAAAAATCAGCAACAATTACCTACGGTCGCACAAAAACGAATCAAAAAGGATGGCCTGAAGCGTGCGGTTTGCGATTATATCGCCGGCATGACTGACAGGTCAACACTAGACGAATATGAAAAACTCTTTAACCCCTACACAAAGGTATAAACGTTTACTTTTATGCATCCATAGCCTTTATCGCCTTCTAAATTCAACTTTTAATCTCAAGGATTTTATATCCCGCTTAGCCAGGCTTATTTGCCAGGCCCTGTCAATCAAATACTGCTCGATTATCATATTCGACCCCAATAGAAAAACCGCTAATTTAAGATGCGTAATAGACCGCCAAAAGAAATGCTCTGAAGAAAAAATCAAGAACCTGAACCGAATTGAAAAAAAGGTTATTGATACTTCATCGATATTTATGGACAAAAAAATCCTGGCGGTTCCTTTAATTGCCGAAGAAATCATCGGGATTATAATTGTGCACCAGCAAACCAATAAAAATCCTTTTAGTTCCTGGGAGCAGGAAATCCTTATGACTATTGCGCAGCAGGCATTAATTGCAATAAAAAATATCCGGCTTTACGAGGAACAGCAAAAAATAATCATGGGTTCAATAAAATCCCTGGTTACGCTAATGGATGTGCGCCTGCCGCGCGAATACAGCCACTCCCCTTATTTTCCGGACTTGGTATGTGCTATTGGCGAACAGATGGACCTTAACGAAAAACAGATCGAAAGTTTAAAATACGCAGGCCTCCTGCATGATGCGGGCAAAATTGATATTCCCACACAAATACTTACTAAAACCGGCAAGCTTACGCCATATGAACATAAAATCATACGGCGCCATCCGATGCGAGGCGCGAAAATGATCGGCTCGCTGCAAGTTCTTAAACCGGCGATTCCGATAATTTTATATCATCATGAAAAATATAACGGTACCGGTTATCCTTCACGCCTTAAGAAAGGGCAGATTCCGATTGGGGCACGGATTATGGCGGTAGCGGATGCTTTCGAGGCAATGGTTTACGGCCGTCCCTATCGCGAACGAATGGATATTGCCTCTGCGATAAAGGAAATAAAGAAAAAAAGCCAAACCCAATTCGACCCAAAGGTAGTAGAGGCGTTTTTAAGGGCAATTAAAACAGCGAAAATAAAAAAATGCTTGAAAAAATACCGGCGATAAAGGTATAATATTACTATCATTTCGGGATCGAAGGACTTTTGATTACTGCCGGATAAAAAAACAAAGGCATCCCTATCAGTCAGATAGCATTATCCTGAATAAGGAAAAGAGTCATAAAACGCGTAAACCGTAAACGCCCTCTGATGACAAAACAATTTCAGCCGGAATTATTTAAATTACAGCATGATAAAGAAAAAAACATTAAACGGCTTGGGGTTCGCCCGATGTTGTTTGGCTTTTTTCGGGCGCACGAGAAGACAATTATCGTTATTATTATCATTTTTATTGTTTCGCTTATTTCTTTTTCACTTGGGGTTGAAAAGGGCAAAGGTTTAGCCGTAAGGCATATAGGGCAACCAAAGATAAATACCGCTAAACCAAAACCAATACTGGCTAAAGATCAGTTAGAATATTCCAAGAATAATCCTGTTCAATCAAAAGAAAAAACAGACCTTAATCAAAAGAAAGAAACACCGAGATATACTGTCCAGGTCGCAACCTTTAAAACCAAAACCCATGCCGAAAAAGAAGCAAAGAGGCTGAAGGATAAGGGCCTGGAGGCTCAGATAATCCCGCGCGGTAATAATATTTCTGTTTGCGTGGGTAATTTCTCGGAAAAACAAAACGCTCAGGTGTCCTTAGATCAATTAAAAAAAACATATCACGATTGCTTTATTAGGAGGTTATAATGTCGCTTCACCCTTCTTTAGCTACGTCCGCGAATGATAAAAAAACACGTTCTGTGCTCAAGCGCGCAGAACGACTAAAGATGCTGATAGACAAAGGGGAGTGGAAGGAAGGACAAAGTATTTTTGCGCTCCCGAAGATAAAAACCGTAAGAATGATCAAGATTAAAAAGGAAAAAGCAGCCCCATCCGCAGCAGCCGCCGGCGCAGAAGACGCAGCAAAAGCTACGCCTGCCGCAGCAAAAGAATCTACAAAGCCTAAGGCTTAAATATTTTTATGAGCTCGCTTGCCTCATTTATTCCGTTTTTATTTTTGCTGTTGGCTGCAATGACGGTTCATGAATTTGCACATGGTTGGGTTGCGTTTAAACTGGGTGATAATACCGCAAAATCCCTGGGGCGCTTGACCCTGAATCCAATTGCGCACATTGACCCATTCGGCACAATCATCCTGCCCATGCTTGTATTCTTTGCCAGCCAGGGGCAATTCATTTTTGGCGCAGCCAAGCCCGTCCCGATAAATTATCTTGCCTTAAAAAATCCTAAACGAGATATGATTTGGATCGGCCTAAGCGGCCCGGCAGCAAATATCCTCTTTGCGATAATCTTGCGGCTAATCTGGTCATCTTTTCCTATCCCGTTCAACCTAATCGGGATTTTTAAAATCCTTATTACGATTAATGTTGTTTTGGGTGTCTTTAATCTTCTGCCCATACCGCCATTGGACGGCTCAAGGGTACTCATGGGCTTATTACCGAGAGGTTTAGCTCGAAATTATGCAAAAATCGAGCCATTTGGGTTTTTTATTATTATGCTCTTATTTGTTATGGGATTATTTCAGGCTGTTGTTTTACCGATTGTTGTTTTAATTTTAAACAGCCTAGGTGTTTATTCATTCTAAAATAATGGAAAAAATCAGGGTAAAATTAAATAAGCGTGAATATCAGATAATAATTGGTTTCGGGGCAATCAAAAGTCTTTACAGCGAAATCAAACGCCTTGATCTAGGAACCGACGCTTATATTATTACAAACCCGGTAATAAAAAAACTCTATGGAAAGGATGTTTTAGCGCCGCTTAAAAAACACGGCATAAAATATCGCTTTGAGATAACTGCTGATTCTGAAAAAAGCAAATCACTGAATAACTGCCTGCGCATCATAGAAGACCTGGCAAGGTTTGACCGTAAGCGAAAGATTTTTATTATTGCCCTTGGCGGGGGTGTAATCGGTGACCTGGGGGGATTTATTGCTTCGATTTATAAAAGGGGGGTACCCTGCATTCAAGTCCCGACAACCCTGCTGGCTTGCGTAGACTCCAGTATCGGCGGAAAGACAGGGGTAGATTTAAAGGTCGGCAAGAATCTTGTTGGGACATTCTATCAGCCGAGGTCGGTAATCTGTGAACTTTCATTTTTAAAATCCTTGGGGTTGCGTCAAGTACGCAGCGGCCTGGCGGAAATAATCAAATATGCAATAATCAAAGACAAGAAGTTATTTGGATATTTAGAAAAAAATTATTTAAAAATACTCGGCCTGCAAAAAGGCCCGATTAAATACATCGTTAAATGCTGCGCGCGGATTAAAGCACAAATTATCCAGCAAGACGAAAGAGAGGAGCGGGGAATCCGGACTATTTTAAATTTTGGCCATACACTGGGACACGCAATTGAGGCTGCCGGGGGTTATCAAAAATATAATCATGGAGAAGCAATTGCCTTAGGCATGATATTAGCCGGCCGGATAAGTAAAAAGATTAAACTGATTGATAAAAACACTCAATCGAGAATCAAGGAGCTAATTGAATCCGTAGGCTTGCCTAATCAAATCCGGGGCCTGTCTTTAGATAAGATCCTTAAGGCGCATTACCGTGATAAGAAATTTATTGGCAAGTTAAACCGCTTTGTGCTGATTAAAGGCATTGGCAAAACTACAATTAAATCAAATATACCGCTTGGCGTTATCAGGGATAGCCTAAGCTCGCAAATGCGCCCTCCGAGAAATACCCTCCGATAATAAAGCTCATCAAAACCATTTACAAAAATAGAAGATAAGGCGTGACTAATTAGGGAAGATTTACGGATAGTTTATTCTGTAGGTTATACCCTTAAATTGGATCTCTACGCCGTTAGGACTAATGCTAACCAATTGCGCCCCATCAATGTAATCCCCAACCTTAAGCATTTGATTATCAATTAAGGCAATATACTCGTTGTTGCTGAGGAATATGCCGTTAACTGAAAAATCCGATACCGCTTTATTTGCTGATACCCTTTTTGCAGAAAAGGGCATCAGCCCGGTATCCGAAATACGCAATGAGGCAACATCCGAAGCAGGCGTATTAAAAGCAAGGGGAAGGTTAAAAAAGGATTTGCTAATTAAAATTTTTACTAAACCTGCTATTATGATAATGCTGGCAATATAGATCAACCGCAAAAATTTAAAGTTATTGCGCCGGGAAACACGGATATTACCATCGTAATTCTTGCCTTTTTTTTCCTCGGCACGCTTTAATGCATCATAGATAATACTCATAATATTAATATATAATCGCTTTAACCTCGCTAATTTTATTTACCCCTAAAAAACTAACGGGCATTAAGTTCTTCAATACAGGCTTTCACAACATTTATCTTAATCATGCCTGCCTGAGCCGCAAACGCCGCTAAAAGACAACGATCGCAAAGAATATTAATTAAACGAGGTACCCCGTTAGAAAAATCGTGTATCGCATCCTGCGCCTGATCATCAAAGGGAATCTTCTCTAAGCTGGAACCCGCAATTTTTAAGCGATGGTCGATATAATCCTTGATTTCTTCCCTTTTCAAAGGCTTAACGTGATAACGAACAACGACCCTTTGCTGTAGTTGCACAAGATTTTCTAAATCAAGTTTAAACTTCAATTCTGGCTGCCCAACAAGAACAATCTGCAAAAGCTTGTCCTTTTCTGTCTCCAAATTCGAAAGTAAGCGGATTTCCTCTAATTGCTTGGGCTTTAAATTCTGCGCTTCATCGATAATTAAAACTGCATTTTTCCCCTGGATGGTTTGGTTTAAAAGAAACTTATTCAATTGCTCGACCAACGATAACTTTGTTCGCTTAGTTGCCAAAATACCGAAATCAGCAACAATTGCCTCTAAGAGCTCTTTTGTCGAAAAATTAGGGTTAATAATAAAGGCGGTCTTGGTATTTTTTGGCTGCGACTGGCTAAGGAAAGCACGGCAAAGAGTAGTCTTGCCGGTTCCGACCTCGCCGCTGATAACAATAATTCCCTTGCGCTGGCTAATACCGTAGACAAGATGCGAAAGGGCTTCCCGATGAGAAGAGCTTAAAAAAAAGAAAGCCGGGTCACTGGTTACATTGAAAGGGCGTTCTTTTAAATTATAATAATCGCAATACATATCGAAAATAGTATAGCACAAATTCTTGACAAGGCAATAATTCTATGTTAGGATTTGAAATTGTGGATACAAATATAACAAAAGACAACCGTAATTCTCAACGCATATGCGTTAAATTTCCTATACGCTACCAGATGAAAAGGGGAGGTTTTTTTGCATCTGCACTAACGCAGAATATAAGCTTAAGCGGCCTTAAGCTTAATGCGGACCGCTTCTTTCCCTCCGGGCTTAATTTTAACCTTGAGTTAAATATTTTATCAAAGGTAATTAGGCCTATTGGCCGCGTGGTTTGGTCGCAAGCCTTACCGCATTCAGATCAATATCAAATGGGGATTAAATTTATCGAGGTTAACTCAAACGATAAGAACTATCTCTCTGATTATATTAATATGCGTACAACAGATTTTACTGGAATGGAGAAATAATGGCGAATCAACCCGAAGCACAAGAAAATTGTCCTGCCTGCGGAAAGCAAATCCAAAAAATCAAGCGCTACTACCGTAACGGAAAATATTATTGCAATAAGAAGTGCTGGCGAAAGAGTTTAACCCCTAAAGAATCCCAATAAAATCCATTTAAAAGCGGCGATGAATTCTAAGGACTCTCAAGAAAGAAGGCGTTACCCCCGGATTGCGCGGCAAATCCCTTTAAGGATAAAACACGAAGATTATGATTTTGTCAGCCAAACGCGCGATATCAGTTGCCTTGGTGCGTATTGCACGGTAAATAAACACATTCCCGTATTTTCGATAATTTCGATTATCCTGCTTTTACCTTTGCAAAAAAATCGTAAAAATACCTGCGCCAGCGTACGCTGTAAAGGGGTCGTAGTTAGGATTGAAAAAGATCCGAAAGCGCATAATCAATATAATATTGCCATTTACTTTAATAACCTCAGGCAATCCGATAAAGCGAAATTATCGCAATATGTTCAGCAATACCTATGAACCTAAACCGCAAAAAATCCCTCTAAAGCTATTTATTGGATTTATCTTCACCAGCGAAACGATATACCTTCAAACTAAACATATCTTAGAAAGAAAATTCGGCCGGGCAGATTTCGAAAGCCAAACCATCGCATTCAACCACACCGCGTATTACGAAAATGAATTCGGCACAGGCCTTAAGCGTAAATTCCTAAGCTTTAAAAGGCTTATTAATCCGGAAAGACAATTCCGCATTAAGATTACTACCAATAAAATCGAACAAAGATTATCTATTTCTGGCAAGCGGCAAATCAACATCGACCCCGGCATATTAACCCTTGCCAAGGTTATCCTGTTTACGACAAAAGACTACAATCATAGAATTTATCTGGCTCAGGGAATTTACGCAGAAGTAACCCTGTCCTACCAAAGCCGGAGTTTTCAACCCTGGGAGTGGACGTACCCGGATTATAAAACCCCCGAATATATTCAAACATTTAATCATATACGGAAAATTTTTTCTGCTCAAATCCAATAATCTTAATGCGGCCATCCTATTTAAAACTCCATGCTGATGGAGGGCTTCTAAAACTTGCCCGGCAATCTAAGGATTTGCTTAAATCTTGCGCTATATGCCCTCGTAAATGCGGCATAAACCGGCTAAAAGGGGAGCGGGGATTTTGCAAAACCGCTGGGATTGCCCGCGTTTATAACTATATGCCGCATTTTGGAGAAGAACCGGCTATCTCCGGCCAGCGAGGATCAGGAACTATCTTCTTTTGCGGCTGCAACATGGCATGTGTTTATTGTCAAAATTATAAATTCAGTCAGCTGGATATCAACAAAAATACAGCCCCCCCGGTGATAGGAACAAAAAAAAATCCGCAAATAAAACTTGGCAAAATAGTCACCGAGCAAGAATTAGCGCAATTTATGATCGAGCTGCAAAAACAAGGCTGTAATAATATAAACCTGGTTACCCCAACACATGTTATGCCGCAGATTATCAATGCCTTGTTAATCGCAGCCGACCAAGGATTGAGGCTACCCCTGGTATATAATACAAGCGGCTATGAGCTGCCGGAAGTAATCCGTCTTTTAAAAGATATCGTAGACATTTTTCTCGTTGATATGCGCTATGGAGGCGATGAGGCATCGCTAAAATATTCAAATGCACCTGATTACCCGCGCTATAATCAGGCCGCGATTATCAGCATGCATCAGCAGGTAGGGGTTGCGCAAATTAACAAGCAAGGATTAATAACTAAGGGCTTAATTATCCGCCACCTAATCCTGCCGCATAATCTTGCCCAAACAGATAAAATCTTACGCTTTATTGCCAGGGAAATTTCTTGCGAAACTTATATCAGCTTAATGAGCCAATACCTGCCTTGCTATAAGGCCGATAAATTCCCGGAGCTTTCAAGGCGCATATCGCATAAAGAATATGTGCAGGCACAACAAGTCATGTCGCAATTAGGGCTTTTAAACGGCTGGCTGCAAGACTCAAGGGGATTAGTAAGATTCGCGGGAACAAATATTTGCCCGATGAATAAGGTTGACAAAACAAAAACAGGGCAGTAAAATAAATCAGAATTACGTAAAAGGGGCTAGGATGAAAAATCGAATACTTCTTATTGCGTTATGTGTCAAAAATCTTAATCGTGTTTAACCAGGGAAACTGCAAAAATGAAATGGATTAAGCCGGAGATACCCGGTGCAATAATGGATAATTGGCAGAAAAGTATCGACTTAATAACTGCAATTATGGATGTGCCTGTGGGGCTAATCACGAAAATATACCCGCTGCAGGTAGAAATTCTTCTTGTAAGCAACGCTACTGATAATCCGTACCAAAAGGGGCAAAGATTTAACCTGGACACTGATTTATATTGCGAATCGGTTATTTCCCGGCGCGATCAAATCCTGATCCCCAATGCAGAAAAAGACCAACAATGGACAAACAGCTATGA
>JBDRHJ010000019.1:0-5294 GCA_043816835.1 Candidatus Omnitrophota bacterium | reverse complement strand
ATAATGGATGGCCATTTTGTCCCTAATATCACTATCGGCCCGGGGGTGGTAAAAAATATCCGCAAGGCGAGCAAATTGCCTTTTGATGTGCACTTAATGATTAAGAATCCATTTAATTGGGTTGATAAATTTATTGCCGCCGGGGCAGATATGATTACCTTGCATATTGAAACAATTAACCCTTTGGTTTATCGGCGTAAGGCTCAGGCTTTAAAATCAAAAGGAATAAGGCTGGGGCTTTCTTTGAATCCGGGGACGCCCCTGGCAAGGATTAAGGGGCTGCTGGATGTGGCTGATTTTATTTTAGTGATGACGGTAAATCCGGGGTTCGGCGGGCAGAAATTCATTACCGAGGTTTTAACTAAAATTAGCCGATTGCGTAAAATTTACAAAGGGGACATTGCCGTGGATGGCGGAATCAATAATATTACCGCTAAGCAGGCAGTAGGAGCCGGGGCCAATGTATTGTCCTCCGGTGAATATATATTTAAATCTACTCATACTAAAGATGCGATAAGGAGGATTAGGTGTCAGGGATAAAATTTGGTACTGACGGTTGGCGGGGGGTAATTAGCGATGACTTTACATTTGATAATGTCCGGCGTGTTGCCCAGGCAATCGCCGATTATTATAAACAGCCGGCAAAGGGAAAGACAAAAATTGCCGTTGGCTACGATACACGTTTTTTATCGGAAACCTATGCGCGTATAGTCAGCGAGGTTTTAGCCGGCAAGGGAATCGAGGTAGTTCTTTCGGACAGGCCAATTCCTACCCCTGCGTTAAGTTTTACGGTTAAGCTTAAAAATATGAATGCCGGGGTAATGATTACTGCCAGTCATAATCCTTTTAATTATAATGGCATAAAGATTAAAACTAAATCCGGCGGGGCCGCGCCTTCGGAGGTTACCCGTGAGGTTGAAAAAAGGCTGCCTGCTAAACCTGAGATTATTATCCCGCCCGCCAATTCGATACTTAAAAAAGATTTAATTCAGGATTATATAAAATTTTTGCGTTCATATATTAATCTAAGTATTATTAAAAAGAGAAGGCTTCGTATTTTAGTTGATGTAATGTATGGCAGCGGAAATGGGTTTATTGCTGATGTGCTGAGGGATACAAGCATTCGATTGGATTTTGTGCGCAAGCAAATTAATCCTTCATTCGGCGGATTGAGGCCTGAGCCGACATTGGAGAATCTCGGCCCGTCAATAGCTAAATTAAAAAACCAGCAATATGACCTTGGTTTGGTCTTAGACGGTGATGCGGACAGGATTGCCGGGTTTGCCGGACGGGGGAAATTTATTCATCCGCAGAAGATTCTTGGTTTATTAATCCTGCATCTTGCGCGCAACCGCAAGATGACCGGCGGGGTAATTAAGACAATTGCCGGCACAACACTGATTGATAACATTGCCAAGCGCCTGGGCCTTAAGCTTTATGAGACACAGGTAGGATTTAAGTATATTTCCAAGCTTATGGAAGAAGAAGATATTCTTGTCGGCGGTGAAGAGGCAGGCGGTATGGGCTTTAAAGGGTATATCCCGGAAAGGGACGGAAGCCTGGCGGGGTTATTGCTTTTAGAGATGATGGCTTATCAAAAAAAGCCGATGATTAAGATATTAAATGAAATGGAAAATGAATTTGGCAGGTATTATTATTTAAGGGAAGATTTTCATCTAACCCGTTTTGGCAAATCCCAGGCAGGCGCTGGGTTGGCTTCCAAGATAGAGAAATTTAAGTCAAAGATTGAATTATTAGGCAAAAAGGTAGTTGCGGTTAAGGATTTTGACGGGGTTAAACTAATCTGTAAGGATGAAAGCTGGCTGATGCTGCGCTGTTCAGGCACTGAACCGTTGATGCGGGTTTATGCTGAGGCAAAGAGCCTTTCCCGCGCAAGGCAGCTTATTGAGTTTGGTAAGAAGTTTATTCGCCTTCGCTAATTAAGGATTATTAGAAGCTCAAGCGAACGCGGTAACTTGCAAAATAGATAGATAATAATAAGGGAAGGGGGTAGGGTAGCATATTTATAAGGCATTCCATTAATCGTGATGCGTTATTGGATAGTGCGTTTTTTAGCGCTTGTAGCAGCTAAAATTCTTTTTCGTTTAGAAGTAAGGGGAGCCGGCAATATTCCTAAAAGCGGTAGCTTTATTCTGGCAGGCAACCATAATAGTTATTTAGACCCTGCTGTTTTAGCAGTGGCTTGTCCGCGGGAATTACGCTTTATGGCGCGCCACGATCTTTTTGAAATTCCTCTTTTTGGCGCTTTTATCAGCAGCGTTGGTGCAATCCCGCTAAAGCGTAATTCCGGGGATATTTCCGGAATAAAAGAGGCATTGCGTTGTCTGCGCAAGACAATATATGGTTTGTTGATTTTTCCCGAGGGCAGCCGTGCCTTGAGTGGGGCGAGTCAAGACCCTAAGCCAGGGATTGGTTTTATGGCTGCAAAATCCGGGGTTCCTGTGGTTCCCGCATTTATTCAAGGCAGCCAGAGGGCGCTTGGCCGCGGGGCACGTTTAATACGGCCGGTAAAAATAAGGGTTTACTTCGGGAATCCGATTCACTTTGACGACAAGGGTATTAAGGATGATTATGAAAAATTTAGCACAAGAATAATACAAGAAATCAATCGATTAAGTTGAGAAAGGAAGGTTTATAAGAAAATGCCTGAAGAAAATACAGTTACGTTAGAGGAGTTGTATAATCAAAGCATAAAAAAATTAAATGACGGTCAAATCGTAAAAGGCAAAATCGTGGCAATTAAGACTAACGAGGTTTTGGTTGATGTAGGGTTTAAGTCCGAGGGGATACTTCCCTTTGCTGAATTTACTTCGGCTGAGATGGAAGTAGGCAATGAATTGGATTTTCTTATTGAGTCCATTGAGAACGACGCCGGCATGATTGTTCTCTCGCACACAAAGGCGCGCCAGATGCAGGGTTGGAATGCTGTTCTCTCCGGGTTTAAATCAGGGGAGCTTGTAGAAGGCAAGATACAGAAAAAGGTTAAAGGCGGTTTTCTGGTTGATGCTAAAGGCGTGGAGGGGTTTCTCCCCGGGTCGCTTTCCGGTTTTAGGGATGTGGCAGAAAGGGAGATACTTAATAAGGCATTTAATTTTAAGGTCACAAAAGTAAATTACTTCCGGCATAGCATTATTGTTTCGCGCCGGGAAGCTATGCAAAAGGACAAGCAAAAAGCACGCCAGTTAATTTGGGATAACGTTAAGACAGGAGAAGTATCATCCGGAACCGTGAAGGCAATTACTGATTTTGGCGCGTTTATTGACTTAGGCGGGGTAGACGGGCTCCTGCATATTACGGATATGTCCTGGTCAAGGGTAAGCCATCCCTCTGAAGTAGTAGCGGTTGGCGATAAATTAGAGGTAATGGTTTTAAATATTGACAAGGAAGCAAATAAAATTGCCCTGGGTTTAAAACAGAGATTCCCTGATCCCTGGGCAGAGATAGCTGATAAGTATCCCATTGGTTCACGTATAAAAGGCAAGGTAGTGAATATATTGCCTTATGGAATCTTTGTTGAGATCGAAAAGGGAATTGAGGGATTAGTTCATATTTCCGAGATTTCCTGGGCCAAAAGGGTAGACAATCTTTCTTCAACCTTTGCTATCGGCGATGCAATTGAGGTGCAAGTATTATCAGTTGAACCTCAGAACCGCAAGATTGCTTTAAGTGTCAAGCAGTTAGAACTAAATCCCTGGCTTGATGTTGATTCCAAGTATCCTGTTAACAGCAAGGTTGTAGGGCGCGTGCGCGGGTTTACTGATTACGGGGCATTTGTGGAGCTGGATAATAGCATTGAGGGGATGATTCATATTTCAGATCTTTCCTGGACCAAGCGGGTAAACCATCCGCAGGACGTATTAAAGAAAGGCCAAAAAATAGAAGTAGTTGTGCTTTCCGTCGACGGCGTAAACCGGCGTATTTCTTTAGGATTAAAGCAGATGGAGTCTAATCCTTGGTCAGGGATAGCCGAGAAATACCCTCTAGATACGGTTATTGAAACAGAAGCGGTAAGCATTACCGAATTCGGGGTATTTGTTAAATTAGAAGAGGGGTTAGAAGGTTTGGTGTTTAGCGGTGAGATTGACCCGGCACAATTAAGTGCACTTAAGGTAGGGGATAAGTTAAAGGTTAAGGTTATTAAGGTTGATGTAGAGCAGGCAAAAATCGGCCTCTCTGCCAAGCTGGAACCTGCTCCTTTGGTTGAACCACAACCTGAATAGGGACATCCTTCTTCGCTCTTAAAGAACTAAAACAGTGGTAGAGCTTCGAAGAGATAGTCCTCCGAAGCTAAGCGCGAAAGCTGCTTAGCGAAGGCATCCATACAAGGGACATCCTTCAAGCCATAAGGAAGGGTGTCCCCGATAAATAAAAATGCCAAGAATAACAATCAAAGAACAGCTTAAAATTATCAAACGTGGGGCAGTAGAGATAATTTCAGAGGAAGAGCTGGTTATGAAATTAGAAGAAGCAGAGAGCCAAAAGCGCCCGCTTCGGATTAAAGCCGGTTTTGACCCTACTGCGCCGGATATTCATCTTGGCCACACAGTGCTTTTAAGAAAACTCCGCCAGTTTCAAGATCTCGGCCACGCGGTTTATTTCTTGATTGGTGATTTTACCGCCCGCATCGGCGATCCCTCCGGAAGGTCACAGCTTAGAAGGCCCCTGACCACAAAAGAAATTATTAAAAATTCCCGGACCTATAAAGAACAAGTAGGCAAAATCCTAAATCTAAAAAAGCTTAAGACCGTATTTAACAGCGACTGGTTTAACCGGATGGCGGTGGCAGATATTCTGAAATTAACTATGCATACTACGGTGAGCCAAATGCTTGCGCGTGCTGATTTTAAAAAGCGCCTGGAAAATAATGAAGACATTTCCCTGCTTGAATTTATGTATCCGATTTTACAGGGTTATGATTCGGTTGTAATTAACAGCGATATAGAAATCGGGGGGACAGATCAGGTTTTTAATCTTTTGGTAGGAAGGGACCTGCAGCGGGATTTTAATCAGCCGCCTCAGGTAATTCTCACCTTGCCGCTTTTAGAAGGGACTGACGGGGTTAATAAGATGAGTAAGTCCTTAGGCAATTACGTCGGCATAACTGAGAAGCCAACTGAGATGTTCGGCAAGCTTATGTCTATATCCGATGAATTGATGTATAAATATTATGAGCTACTGACGGATGAGGATACCGCCAAAATAAAAGTCGATGTTGCCGCGGGTTCGCTGCATCCCAAGACCGCAAAAGTAAATCTTGCCAAAATAATCGCTGC
>JBDRHJ010000018.1:0-4290 GCA_043816835.1 Candidatus Omnitrophota bacterium | reverse complement strand
GCACAGGTAGTATTTAATTTACCGATTGAGGGGCCGTTTGATTATCTTATCCCCCCGGGCAGAGAGCAGAATATAATGCCGGGCATAAGGGTAGGGGTGTCTTTTGGCAGGCGCTGCTGTATTGGGTATGTAGTTGGCAAGGTTAAGTATACCCCGGCTAAAAAGATAAAACCCATTTTAAAGATTATTGATGATGTCCCGGTTCTTAACAAGACAATGTTAAGGATAACCCGCCAGATGGCGGATTATTATGCTTGTTCATGGGGGGAGGCAATTGAAACAGCCCTGCCGGTAGATTTGCGTAAGGGGAGAAAAATTGCACTTCAGGGTATCCGGGAATGCAGCATTAAAGGGCAGAAACCAGAAATCTTGCTCTTGCATGATTTAAGGGGACAGCGGGGCCGCGAGGTTTATTTTCAAGAGATTCACAAGGCATTTAGTGCCGGTAAGGGGGTAATTTTTCTAACCCCGGATATACGATCGGCAGCACTAATGCAGAAAGAAGTTAAGGATAGATTAAATTTAGGGGTTGGCTTATTGCATAGTCATCAGCCGCAAAAGGAAGAATTAAGGCAATGGATAGAACTCAAAGAAGGCAAGCTAAAAATAGTTGTAGGAACGCGCTTGGCAATTTTCGCGCCTTTATCTAATTTAGGGCTGATTATTATTGAAGGAGAGGAAAACCCCTTTTATAAACAAGATTCAGTGCCTCATTATAACGCGGTTGGTTTGGCAGAAATCCGGGCAAGGATTGAGGGGGTAAGGCTTATTCTTTCCAGCCGCAGCCCTTCTCTTGAGGCGTGGTATCAGGCTAAAAAGGGTAAGATTAAGTATATATTTAAGGAGGCCGGTATTAACACAAGGCAGATTGCGGTAATTGATTTACAACGGGCAGGTTTTGTTCCGCAAAGGAGAAAGATGCGCCTTTCAATTGCCCTTGAAGATGCAATAAAACAAACCCTCAGCCAAAAAGCAAGGGTTCTTTTGTTTCTTAACCGGCGCGGCTTTGCTATTTTTTCGCATTGCCAAAATTGTGACACGGTTTTACGTTGCCCGCGCTGTAGTAAAAACCTGATCCTGCATTTTAAGAGCAGCCGATTGATTTGTCATCAATGTAATTATAGCATTGTATCCCCGCGGATTTGTCCGAATTGTAATTCCGGATATATCCGCTACACTGGATTGGGCACTGAGAAATTAGAGAGCGAGCTCTATCGTTTATACCCTCAGGTTAATATTGCCCGGATGGATAAAGATGAGGAAGTAATTTCAAAAGATGCACAGATAATTGTTGCTACTGAATCGATTTTTAAACATAAAATCAGCGATTTAGGTTTAATCGGGGTAATCTCACCGGATACAGTTTTAAACCGGCCTGACTTTCGCGCTACCGAAAGGATGTTTACCTTACTTTTGCATCTTAGCTGTCTTACTGACAATTTGCTGCTTATTCAGACGAATTTTTCCCAGCATTATTGTTTTCAGGCGTTAACCCAAAAGAATATAGAGCTTTTTTATGAGACAGAATTAGCCTTCCGCCGCCAATCAAAACTACCGCCTTTTACTCACATTATTATCGTAAAATTAAGGGGCAGGGATGAAGAGAGGGTAAGCTCTGCGGCAGAAGAATTATTCAATGCTTTAGAGCATGCTAATCAGGATAAATCGATAAAAATCGTTTCTTTTTCTAAGCAGATATCCCACAAAAAGCGGGATCGGTTTTACGAGCAGATTTTGATAAAAACCAAGTCAGCCCCCCGGGCAGTTAATTTCATAAAAAAAGGCTTAGCTGATTTTCGCCGCTCAGGTATAATTGTTACTGTGGACGTAGATCCTATTTAGTGATAAGGATTAAGTATTAAGGATTAAGCGCATGAAGACATTTCGAGATTTAAAAGTATGACAGAAATCACACGAGTTAACGTTAGGGCTCTATAGAATTACTCAGTCATTTCCGATTGAAGAGAAATTCGGTCTAGTTTCGCAACTTCGGAGATCTGCCTCTTCAATACCAACTAATTTAGCAGAGGGTTTTAAGAGGAGAGGCAAAAAAGATTTTGCACATTTTGTTAATCTTGCTGAAAGTTCATTAGAAGAAACAAAATATACTTTATTTTTGTCGCATGAATTAGGCTACGTAAGTAAAAATGGATTTGATAAACTTAATGAAGCATGCGACGAAATTGGCAAAATGTTATTTGGTCTATATAAAAAGCTCACTATTTAATTCTTAGTACTTGCTACTTAATCCTTAATCCTTACTACTACTTTAAAATGAATATAATATTCTTTGGCAGTTCTAAGTTTGCGGTGCTGGCGCTTTCACGTATTATATCTTCGTCGCATAAGATTATATGTGTGGTGACTCAACCCGACCGTTCAAAAGGCAGGGGCTTGGCTTTATCCGCTACCGAAGTCAAAAAACTATCAGAGGCGCATAAATTAAAAATTTATCAGCCGGAAAATGTAAACAGCCAGGAGTCAGCCGGGTTTTTGGAAAACTTAACCCCGGATTTATTTGTTGTAGTTGCTTTTGGCCAAATTTTGTCCGGGCCTATATTGGGTATACCGCGGATTATGGCAGTTAACCTGCATGCTTCGATGCTGCCTAAATATCGCGGCGCAGCCCCGGTAAGCTGGGCATTAATTCAGGGCGAAAACCAAACCGGAATGAGCATAATCCGGATGAGCCAAAAACTAGATGCCGGACCGGTTATTTTACAGCGCAGCTTGGATATCAGGGATGACGATGACGCGCAAACACTAAGGGAAGGATTAGCAAATTTAGGAGCTGATTTATTATTGGAAGCCCTGGATTCAATTCAGGCAAATAAATACAGCCTGGTTATGCAAGATGAGGCAAGGGGCGTGACCCTTGCGCCCAAGCTCAAAAAAGAGGATGGCTTAATTCATTGGGGTAAACCTGCCCGGGATATTTTTAATCGTATCCGTGGTTGTGCTGGTTGGCCCGGGGCAAGTACACAGTACCGCGGCAAAATTTTAAAAATACACAAAGCGAGTTTATTTCTGCCGCATCCTTTGCCGGCTAGTTTACCTAAAGGCAGGGCAGGCGAAATTTTACAAATTTCCAAAAATGGGATATTAGTGGCAACCGGGCAAGGAAATTTACTAATCCAAGAACTGCAGATAGAGGGAAAAGGCAGGACTTTTGCCCAAGAATTCATTTCCGGATATCGTCCTTGTGCCGGGGAAATCCTCGGTGAGAAAAATTAGTTGCATCTTAAATGTAATATGATATAATCATGCGTTACAAAATTTAAAGTTAAAGCCTTCATTTACGGGAATTTAATACCCTTTCCTTAAAAAACTTTTCCTTAAAGAGGTAAAAATGCCTGAACTAAGAAAGGACCCGGTTCTTGGGCGATGGGTTATTGTGGCTACAGAACGGGCAAGCCGCCCGGACCAGTTTAACTCATTACCTGATGGCCCATCAGAGGGTGAATGCCCTTTTTGCCGCGGGAACGAAAAACATACCCCCAAAGAGATATTTGCCGTTCGTAATAATAATTCTAAAAACAACGCGCCGGATTGGCAGGTAAGGGTTATTCCGAGCATCAAGCCGATATTAAGGATTGAAGGGGATTTAGAACGCTGCGGCCAGGGAATTTACGATATGATGAGCGGCATTGGCGCGCATGAGATAGTTATTGAGAGCCCCGATCATATCAATAATATCGCTGATTTACCTTTGGAGCAAATAGATAATGTGCTTCAGGTTTATACTCAACGTATTGTTGATTTAGGCAAAGATAAGCGTTTTCGCTACGTTTTACTTTTTAAAAATCACGGCTGGGCTGCGGGCGGGGGAAGGATAAAGCATAGCCGTTCACAGCTTATTGCTACACCGGTAACCCCTAAGCGCGTAAAGGAAGAATTAGTGGGGGCCAGGCGTTACTTTGAATATCATGAGCGCTGCGTGTTTTGTGACCTGGTAAGCCAGGAATTAGAGAAAAAGGATCGTTTAATTATTGATATTGACGGCTTTATTGCAATTACCCCTTTTGCTTCAAGGTTTCCTTTTGAAATCTGGATTTTACCCAAGAATCATTCCTGTGATTTTGTCAGCCTGGACGATCAACATCGCAGGCATTTGGCAAAGATATTAAAAATTGTTTTATTAAAGTTAAAGATAGGATTAAATGACCCACCTTTTAATTATATTATCCACACTGCGCCGTTTCGGCATCCTAAAGCAGGCCACTGGAAAACGATCCAAGATGATTATCACTGGCATATTGAGATAATGCCGCGTTTAACGCGTGTAGCAGG
>JBDRHJ010000017.1:0-6800 GCA_043816835.1 Candidatus Omnitrophota bacterium | reverse complement strand
ATAATTGAGGTTTTTCCGATATCCTTATCCCCGATAATTGCCACGTTCTGCCGGTATCCCTCTTTTATTGCATTAACCCGTTTGGCAATAATATCGAGATAGGGTTGTTGATTAAGATAATCGGTTTTATCCATCTTTTCTGTGATTTTTCATTGGAGCGAGCGAGGGGAATCGAACCCCCATATCCAGCTTGGGAAGCTGGTGTTCTGCCACTGAACTACGCTCGCGTCATTCGCTATAGCTTATTCTTAATTTCAATCGCTTATGTAAACTTTTAGGTTTTTCTTGAGTTTAGCCATATTCGTAGGACGCTCATTCCCCATAGGGGAAACCAATGATTTTCCTTTCCCGAATGCAGTTTTTCTTCGCAGTGTTACTTCGGGATCCCGAAGTCATAACCCCTTCGGGTTACTACGCCCGGGGCTGGCGCTTGCCTTCGGCTCGCTGTCATTCCCTTCCTTGCTAATTAAAGCGCAGAACTTAAGGGGAAAACAGTCTTTTTCCCTTAATAATCCTCTTTTTTGGGTTCTTGGCAATTGGCTTAAGGCAATTTAAACTCTACAATATCCCGCTCAAGCGGGATATTGCCTCGAACCCTCATACATCATTATTTACGCTACCATTAGTTGCTGCCTGTTGTTTTAAGTGAAAATTCAGTTAGTTTCACGGCGCAATATTCCCCGCACATGGTGCAGACTTCACGATTGGGCAGATTTCCGTAATAACGCGTTGATTTATCAGGATCTAATGATATTTTAATCTGTTTTTTCCAATTGCGTTTTCCGCGCGCAATTGACATTTTTCTGTCCCATTCAAGTGCGGATTTTATGCCTTTTGTTAAGTCGCCGGCATGCGCGGCGATGCGCGAGGCAATTACCCCCTCTTTTACGTCTTCGATTGAGGGAAGCCGCAGGTGCTCTGAGGGGGTTACAAAACATAAGAAATCAGCCCCCCATCTTGCGGCAATTGCTCCACCGATCGCAGCAGTAATATGGTCGTATCCGCTTGCAATATCGGTAACCAGAGGGCCGAGTACATAAAATGGCGCCCCATTGCAAAGTTTTTTTTCCAAAAGGATGGCTTCTTTTATCTTGTCCAGCGGCACATGTCCCGGCCCCTCGATTATTACCTGTACGGATTTTTCCCAAGCACGTTTCGCCAGCTTCCCCAAGGTTATAAGTTCGGCTGTTTGTGCTTCGTCGTTTGCATCAAAGATCGATCCCGGCCTTAAACCATCGCCCAGGCTTAAGGTAATATCGTATCTTCGGGCGATATCTAAGATGCGGTCAAAATATTCAAAAAAAGGATTTTCGCGTTTACGCGCTTTCATCCAGCAGGCTAACATTGCGCCCCCCCGGCTTACGATGCCGGCTATGCGGTTAGTCCGGCGCATAAAAACCGATAGATTTTTTTGAGTAACCCCGGCATGAATTGTAAAAAAATCTACGCCGTCAGACGCTTGTTGCTCAAGGACGTCAAATATATCTTCGGGTTTCATCTTTAAAAATGAACCGTATTTTCGCTGGGCGTTAACAGCCGCTTCATAAACCGGAACCGTCCCTACCGGCACGGTGCTTCGGCTGATTATTGCCTTTCGTATCTTACCTAAGTTGCCCCCAATGCTTAAATCCATTATTGTGTCTGCCCCGTATTTTATTGCAATATCGGTTTTTCGTAATTCGTTTCTGATTTGCGGCCGCAAGGGGGAAGTTCCCAGGTTTGCATTAATCTTGGTTCTCAGGCCCTGGCCTATGCCGCATGGTTTGATTGTCTTTCTTTTCTTGTTAGCGGGAATAACTATTTTTCCTTGAGCAACCCTTAGGCGTAATGTTTCTAAGTCCAGCCCCTCCTGCCTGGATATTTGCCGCATCAAAGAAGAGTATCGTTTATTCCTGGCTGTTTCAATTTGTGTCATTTTTACGCCTTCCCGAATTTAAAGCATACAATTGCGTAATTTGCTTTTTTAATTCACGGACCGCCTTTTTAATATCCCGGGCATAACATATTGCGCCGCATAAGGCAAAACGCGTTGCACCGTATTTGACTGCTTCGTTAATATTAGAATGCGTAATGCCACCAATAACAAAAAAGGGAATTTTTATTTTTGCGGCAATTTTTTGAATTAATTCAAGCCCCACCGGCTCAAGATCAGGCTTTGTCGGGCTGGGGAAAACCGGCCCAATGCTGATGTAGTCTGCTCCTTCTGCCTCTGCCTTTCGGGCCTCTGGTAAATTACGGCATGTTATACCAATGAGCTTATTTTTGTTAAGGTATTTCCTTGCAGTCTTTAGCGGTAAGTCGGATTGCCCCAGGTGCAGGCCGTCTGCATCAACAATCCGGGCAATATCCAGACGGTTATTAACCAAAAAAATAGTTTTGCTCTTTTGGCATAACCGCCTTATCGCTTTTGCGTCTTCAAGAAACTCCCGGTCGCAAGATGCATTTTCCCGAAGCTGCACTAAATCTATTCCGGCCTTACAGGCGGTTCGAAAGATATCAACAAGGCTCATCTTAAGGCAGGGGTATTTATTTAATATTAGATAAAGCCGCGAATTTAAGGATAATCTTTTTTTCAGCTTCATATGCATTATAACGAAGTGCCTTTAATCTGATTGCCGCTTTTTTATCAATTAGTTTATAAAATTCTTCCAAGGCGCGGATTGATTCTTTGACCCGCTGCATATTGGCAAAAAAAACATCTTGGCAGTTTTTTCGTTCTAATTCTCCTTTTATCAGGCACCGGCCAACATCCCCGCGGCTATTACGCCCTTTTATCAATGCCTGGCGCATAGATGTATTGGCAGTACGGGAAATTTGGTGCCGGAGAATCTTAAGCTGTGCAGTTAATTTACGGCTGTTTAAGACAAAGCGGGTAAGCTCTTCGCAAACGCGCATTCCCTCAACTGCGCGATTTAAGTTGGCATCGAGAATGCGATAAATTAACTCTTTGGTAATTTTTTTCACGCGCTTATCAGCCTTCTAATAATTTTACTGCTTGAGTAACCTTTTATATAAGGTATTGTTTTTATTTGACCCCCGTAATCCCTTACAATATCTTTACCGACGATGCGATCCTTATTCCAGTCACCGCCTTTTATCAAGATATCCGGTTTTAATAATTTAATAATTTCAAAAGGCGTTGTTTCTCGAAAATAAGTTACAAAATCCACGCTTTCCAACGCTGCAATAATTGCCATCCGGCTTTTTAATTTCTTAACCGGACGGTTTTTCCCCTTCAGTTTTTTTACCGAGCGGTCGGAATTAATTGCTACGATTAAGAGGTCAGCGGATTTTTTTGCCTTTTCCAGGTAAGTGATATGCCCAAGGTGGATAATATCAAAGCAACCGTTGGTAAAAGCAATTCGCTGCCCCCGTTTTTTTAAGCGCGAGATTATTGTTTTTAATTCCCGATGGGATTTTATTTTGTCTTTTATTAACCGCACAATGCCTCTTCTGCTAATTCACAGACAATATGCCCGATTGTAATATGTGCTTCTTGGACCCTTGCCGTAATTTTTGAGGGAACGATTAAAGAGATGTCCGCTGCCTTTGCAAGTGCCCCGCCGTCCCCGCCAACCAGGGTAATCGTTTTTAAGCCCATTTGTTTCGCTTGTTTTATGGCCTGGACTACATTTTTTGCCTTGCCGCTGGTAGATATGCCGATTGCGACATCGCCTTTATTGCCGAGCGCTTCGACTTGCTTAGCGAAGATTACCTCATAGCCGTAGTCATTTGCCAGCGAAGTTAGAATTGAGGTGTTGGTAGTAAGCGCGATTGCAGCCAGGGCCTTTCTGTCCTTTTTAAATCTGCCGACAAACTCAGCAGCCAGGTGTTGGCTGTCAGCAGCGCTGCCCCCGTTTCCGAAAAAGATTATTTTTCCGCCTTTCCTGAGGCAGGCAATAAGGCAATCGGCTATCTGGATTATTTGAGCAATACACGTACGCATTAATTCTTCTTTGACTTGAATGCTTTCCAGTATTTTGTCCTTAATTTTATCCCTCATGATTCACCTCTCTTGTTTTTTTAAAGTTTCTTGAAGTATGGTAAAGTATAAAAACACAGATTCACCCCGTTAGAGAATTCTCTCTAACGGTTGTCTAAATCTTTCCCACCACCGACTTCGTCGGTGACTTTCTCTAACGGGGTTCACGCAGATTTCCTGGAAAAGATAAGGTTTTTTGGATGAACACAGATAAAATCTGCATCTGTGTGTATCCAGAAACGAATTGTTGAAAGGCCAATCTGTGTGTATCACTATTAAAAGTTATCCTAAAGGATAGGTCTTCCTATACCTTTTTCCCGCAGAGCGGGATCCCGCCGAAGACAATATTTATCGGGCAGCGGGAAAGGAAGGGCCTTATCAGCGAAGCGAATTTTCTTGATTTCAAGGGGGGCTTAAAGCTTTGGGGTGCCAATAAGGCTTAAACCATTTGTTATTCTAATTTTTTTATTGACCGGGGCTCGCATATCCGTTAGAATATAATTAAATAGAGTAGATGAAAAGGGCGTGATGTTGATCAGGGGTTTTTATCTAATCAACAGTTAAGATTAATTGCTACGGTGCAGAAGCACAAAATTTCTGCATTATGGAAAATCGCATTACCCTTCTGGAATATTCTCAAAGGGGGGGTAAATAAGGCCGCGGGCGGTTTTCTCGCACAAAGGGGGAGTTAAATGTCAACAGGTTATTGTGTTAAGTGTAAAAGCAGTAAAGAGATGAAGGATGCGCAAGAATCAACCCTAAAAAATGGCCGACGTGCACTTAAGGGAAAATGCTCGGATTGCGGAACGAACATGTGTAGAATTTTAGGGAAGGCCAAATAAGGAGGTATAAAGAGCGATCAAAGCAAGAGACTTAGCTATACATATTGCCCGCATTGCCGGGGATAAAAAGGCAGAAAAGCCGGTTATTCTGAATTTATCAAAGCTGGCTGCCTTTTGTGATTTTTTCGTGATTATGACCGGGACTTCCGGTCGGCATATCGCGGGCCTTGCCGAAGCAATAGAAGAGACTTTAGCAAAAGAGAAAACAAGTGCTCTCTTTGGCGGTTTATCATCTCGAAATCCGGAATCAGGCTGGATTGTTTTAGATTATGCGAATGTTGTTGTGCATATTTTTCAGAAGCCGCAAAGAGAGTTTTATTCTTTGGAACACCTTTGGCAGGATGCCAAAAGGGTAAGAATCCCGCCAGCTGATAAAACAAATGAAAGAAGAAAATCTCCACGCAAATCTCCTGTCCGTAATAAAAGATTATCTAAAAACCTTAAATCTAGATAATCAGGCTTTGCCCGAATTATATTTAGAATTCCCTTCTCAGAAAGAATACGGCGACCTCTCAATAAGCGTAGCTTTAAAACTAGGCAAGATATTAAAATCCCCGCCGCGAACAATAGCCGAATCAATCCTGATTTATCTTAATCAACAAATAAAGGGTACAAACCTTCGGCAGGATATTGCCTCGATTCAGATTGTCGGGGCAGGCTTCATAAATTTCTTTTTAAGCGATAATTATTTCCATAAGGTATTAAAGGGAATTCTTGACTCGGGTAATAATTTTGGCCGCGGCATTTTAGGCTCTAAACAAAATGTATTAGTGGAATTTGTCAGCGCAAATCCTACCGGGCCTTTATCGGTTGCGCACGCCCGTCAGGGGGCAGTAGGGGATGCGCTTTGTAATATTCTGGAATTTTTAGGTTTTAAACTAAAGCGTGAATATTATCTTAATGATGAAGGGAATCAAATCAGGCTTCTCGGTAAATCAATTGAAGCCAGATTATGTGAGTTAACCGGTAAATCATGCGAATTTCCCGAAGGGGGCTATGAGGGGGAATATATCCGCCAGATCGCAAATTTAATACTTGAAAAACCGCCCTTTTTTCTAAAGGGCTCAAGCGATGCCCCTGAGGGCATGCAGGACGGGGATAAAAAGAGGCTGGATTTTTTTTCTGACTACGGAACCAGCCATATTTTAAATGTAATTAAGCAGGAGTTAAATGATTTTGGAATAAAATTTGATTCCTGGTATAGCCAGGAAAAGTTAACTAAGTCAGGAAAAATTCAAAAGGCATTGGAATGGTTAAAAGAAAAGGGGCTGATTTATGAGAAGGATGGGGCATCCTGGTTTAAATCAACTGCTTTTGGCGATGATAAAGACAGGGTTGTAATTAAAAACGACGGCTCATATACATATCTTGCCCCGGATATTGCTTACCATGATCATAAATATAAGCGCGGTTTTAACTGGTTAATTAATCTTTGGGGGCCGGATCACCATGGTTATATCGGCCGCATCAAGGCAGCGATTCAGGCGCTCGGGAAGGATTCGGGTTCCTTAAGCATAGTGATTGTTCAGTTAGCAACTATATTTAGGGATGGAGAGGCTCTGCCGATGTCCACGCGCAAAGGCCGCTATATTACCTTAAGGGAGATTTTAGATGAAGTGGGCCCAGACACCAGCCGTTTTTTCTTTTTAATGCGGCGTACATCCGCGCATCTTGATTTTGATTTGGAATTAGCCAAAAAACAGACACCGGAAAATCCGGTTTATTATGTTCAATATGCCCACGCCCGGATTTGCAGTATTATACGCAATGCCCAAGGTAACTATTCGGTTGGGAATGCTGATTTAAGTCTTTTAAAAGAACCGGAAGAGCTGGGGTTATTGAAAGTGCTCTGGCAATTTCCCTATACTATAGAAGCCTGCTATAAAAATATCGATCCATATTTTATTACGATATACCTGCAGGAAGTCGCAGAGAAATTGCACAAATTTTACGACCGTTATCGGGTTTTAGGTGAT
>JBDRHJ010000016.1:0-4230 GCA_043816835.1 Candidatus Omnitrophota bacterium | reverse complement strand
GATCTTTAAGGCTATATTCTCACCCTGAGAGTTAATTTCATAATCAATACCAACCACATCGCCAACCTCAATATCTGCGAATGTATCGATGTTTTCATATTTGGTATCGGGAGCTACCGCAATCGTAATTTCCTTTTGGGCATCACTATAATCAACAAATCCTAATGTCAGCGTATTATTTTCTAAATCCAAACTAACCACATCCCCTAAAAGCCAGTCTTGAACCGGAAATCCTAAATCTTCGGAATACCCTATATCATCTTGCTGGGAAAAAACCGGGCTGGCAATTAAGCTAAAAGTAAATGCCAGGCCAAATAAAATTAATGCCTTCCTGTTCATATGTTCTACCTCCTGATGTTGTAATTACCTTTTGCCTTATAAGACAAATCCTAAAAAGCGCCCCCGCCTGTATTTATTTTTTTAATATCAAAAGCCTCTTCAAAATCATAAACATCTTGAAAATCATCTAAAGAATCTTTATCGCTCTTACCCATAAGCCTGTTTTCAATCATATTAAATACGATTTCCCCAAAGTCACCGGTCTTTTTTACACCCCAATGGTTAAATACGGTTTTTACCATAGGCCCGTATTGATCCAAGCCAAATTCTCTAATCCCCTCCAGGAGATCCCTGCCGCTAACATGGCCTTTCCGGTTCAGTTTTCTCTGTGTAAATCCGAGCGCCTGCATAACAAATTCATAGGCATCGGGCTTATAGCGGGGATCTTTTTGGGCAATCTTTTCTACGGCTTCATAAAAATTCATGATTAGTTATTGATCTTATATTAAAAATAGGATAGGGGCGTATTTTACGGGTGTGGATAACCCCGGCTTTGGTACTGCCAAGCTATCCTTCTAATAACCTGGCAAAAGAATTATACCAGCTATCGTGAATTTTGCTCAATGATAAGCCTATACAAGAAAGAATATTTAAGTTTGCTTCTTCGGTTGTATAACCAATCACAGATAAAGGAATTTTATATTTCTTGGCAATCTGCTTTATGCGGCTAAGATTAATATCAGAAGCAGAGATAATTATACGCGATTGGGTCTCGCCAAAAAGAAGCGCATCCTTTCTAATCCCCGAGGGTAAATTATCAATATTTGCCCCTATCATTGCGTCTTTACGCGAAACACAGCACTCTGCCAAGGTAACTGCTAATCCCCCTTCTGAACAATCATGGGCAGAACTAATCAAGCTGTTTTTAATCATCGCGAGCACAGCTTCCTGGACCCTTGTTTCCAGATTCAGGTCCAAAGCAGGAATCCGGCCGCAGATTTTTTTATGAATTACCTTTAGGTATTCACTGCCGCCTAATTCCTCAATACACTTACCCAAAAGGATGATTAAATCGCCTTGCTTTTTAAAAGGCTGCGTGGTAATTTGGTTAACATCGTCAATTATCCCTATCATTCCGATTGTCGGTGTAGGATAAATCCCGCCCTTAGGATTCTCATTATAGAATGAGACATTTCCGCTTACTACAGATAACCCCATAAAACAACAGGCGTCGCTTATGCCTTGCAGGCAATTCTTAAAATGCCAAAACCGTTCGGGTTTTTCAGGATTGCCGAAATTAAGGCAATCAGTGATTGCCGCCGGTATAGCGCCTACGCAAGTTAAATTCCTTGCTGCTTCGCTTACCGCAATCTGGGCGCCGCGATAAGGGTCTAAAAAACAATAGCGGCCATTACAATCAGTAGTTGCTGCAATTGCCTTGTTAGAACCCTTTAATCTTAAAACCGCACTGCCCAAACCGGGCAAGACCACGGTATTGGTCTGAACCATATGGTCATACTGCTCATAAACCCAATGCTTATTGGCAATTGTCGGGGAAGATAATAATTTTAAAAGCGCGCGGTTATAATCTACCTTCCGGGAAATAGTATTAATATTTAATTTTCGGATTTTCTTTATATATTCCGGCTGCTTATAAGGCATATCATACATCGGCGGGTTGGTTAAAGCCTCGGCGGGAATACAAGCCAGGGGCTTACCATTGTCGCTTATCCTGACTATATTATCATTGGTGACGCGCCCGATTACCGGGGCATTCAATCCCCATTTAGAAAAAATCCTGCTAATAATTTTTTCCTTTCCCTTCTTCACGCAGAGGAGCATACGCTCTTGTGACTCAGACATCATAATTTCCCACGGCTGCATATTTTCTTCCCTGCGGGGAATATATTTAAGGTCCACGCTTATGCCTACCCCGCCGCTTGATGCCATTTCACTGGTAGAACAAGTAAGGCCGGCTGCCCCCATATCCTTAATCCCTACCACACAACCCGTGGCAATTGCCTCCAGGGTTGCTTCAATCAGGCATTTCTCCATAAAGGGATCACCGATTTGCACGGTTGGCCGCTTTTCATCATCGTGGCTGAATTCTGCGGAAGCCAAAACACTGCACCCCCCAATACCGTCCCGGCCCGTAGAAGCCCCGGCATAAATAATCGCATTTCCTTTTCCTTTTGCCCAGGCGCGCATAAGCTTATTTTTATCAGCAACGCCGATACACATTACATTTACCAGGCAGTTTCCGGTATAGGCATCCTCAAAATATATTTCTCCTCCCACTGTCGGTACGCCTACGCAATTCCCGTAACCCTGGATGCCGTCTATTACCCCCCTGACTAAATAACGGTTGTAGGAATTATGCAATGCGCCGAAGCGTAAAGAATCAAGCAATGCAATCGGGCGTGCCCCGGCAGTAAATATATCGCGGATGATTCCCCCGATTCCGGTAGCAGCACCCTGCTTTGGCTCAACCTGCGAAGGATGATTATGGCTTTCCATTTTAAAAACAATCGCAAAATCATCAACAATAATACCGCCGGAATCTTCACTGATTAAGGTTTGGAATTTTCCCTTTTTGGGCAATATTTTAAGCCATTTACGCGAACAAAGATAACCGCAATGCTCTGACCATTCTACCGAAAACATTGCCAATTCGGTTAAAGAAGGTTCGCGTTTTAAAATCTTTAAAATGCGCCGGTATAAGCTATCGGTTAATCCTAAGGAACGATAAATTTTAGGGGTTATTTCAGCCATTGTCTGATTGATTTAAAAATTAATAGCCCGTCGCTTGAACCCAGAATATCTTCACTTACCCTTTCAGGATGAGGCATTAAGCCGAATACATTGCCGCGCTGATTAATAATCCCTGCGATATTATCTACTGCCCCGTTAGGGTTAGTGGTTGAATCTGTAAGGCGTTGGGCATTGGAATAGCGTAAGACAATCTGTTGATTATCCTGTAATTGTTTAAGCCCCTCGGGCCTAATATAAAAATTCCCTTCATGATGGGCAATCGGCATCTTAATAACTTGACTGGTGTGGCAAAGATGGGTAAAAGGGGTTTGGTTATTCTCTACCCGAAGGAATGTATAGCGGCAGATAAAATGCAAATCCTTATTAGGCAGCATTGCCCCGGGCAGCAAGCCGACTTCCAGCAATATCTGAAATCCATTACAAATCCCTAAAACCAAACCGCCCTTTTTTGCAAACGCGACAATTGATTTCATTATGCGCGAAAAATGGGCAATTGCCCCTGGCCTTAAATAATCACCATAACTAAATCCCCCGGGTAGAATAATACAATCAAACCCCTGAAGATTGGTTTCCTGATGCCAGAGGTATTTTACATCTTCCCCCAGGACATCCTTGACTGCCCAAAAACAATCCTGGTCACAATTTGAACCGGGAAAAACTACTATGCCGAATTTCATTTTTTGATTGACCCGGCACTAATTTTGAACTCCAAGTTTAACTGGAAAAATTAGTGCTGGGTTATGTCCTTACTTGCCCTTAATACGAAAATGGTAATCCTCGATAATCGGATTAGCAAGCAGCTTCTTGCACATTGTATCAATCTGTTTTTCTGCCCTTTTCTTATTGCTTAGCTTTAATTCCAGCGTAATCATCTTTCCGCAGCGCGCCTGGGTAATTCCGGAAAAACCCAAAGATTCCAATGCGTGCTTAATTACCAATCCCTGCGGGTCAACAACTGTTTTCTTTAAAGTAATATAAATCTCTGCCTTTAACATGCTTTTCTCTCCTCACTCCCTGCCATTCTATCAGGGGGGATGTTTGTGAGCTTTTGTTTTACCAGATCGCTAACTAATTTTCCGTCTGCTTGAGAAGCAACCTTTGCGATTACCCCTTTGATTACCCGCCCCATATCCTTAATGCCCTCGGGTTTGATTTCGGAAATTACTCCTTCAATAATCT
>JBDRHJ010000015.1:0-11175 GCA_043816835.1 Candidatus Omnitrophota bacterium | reverse complement strand
GTCATTTTCGGTTTCACTTGTTAGCGGCGCCTCTTTCTTATCCTTAACAACCGCCTGGGGTGGTTTTGTTTCTGTTTTTTCTTCAATCACTGCCCCTTGCGGCTCTAAGCGATCCAGTAATTCCTGTGCTTTTTTAAACTCTTGATCGGCGCGCGTATAATCACCTTGCTTATAAAGCCTTTCCCCTTCGGAATAATGCTCTCTTGATTGGTTAATTATTTGTTCACGCGAAAGGCCTTGATCCTGCGCATAAACATAAAGGGTCAAAGTATTAGCGCTAATCAAGGATAAAAAAAGTAAAATAACCACTAAATAAAAAGCTTTAGAAATCATTCTTGGAGTCCTTTTTAAACCGGGCTTTGGTTTTTAATTTTTGTGAATCTTAAGCCTCACCCTCTAAACCCCGTTAGAGAATTCTCTCTAGCCCCGTTAGAAATTTTATTTCTAACGGGGCTAACGGTTGTCTAAATCTTTCCCACCACCGACTTCGTCGGTGACTTTCTCTAACGGGGTGAATCTGTGTTTTTATACCTTACTACACCATAATAAATATGCCCTATTCCTTCTTAATCTCATCGCTTTTACTGATATTTACTACCTCTACCTTTGCGTCTATTTTTCGTACCAATCCCCTTAAGACCTTACCCGGACCAATTTCAAATATTTTATTCACGCCACTACCCAGCATAAACCGCACAGATTTCTCCCAAAGAACCGAACCGGTTAATTGCCGAATCAAATTATTTTTTATCTCTTCTGGGCTGCTCTCAATAGCAGCAGTAATATTACTGATTACCGGGACTTCTGATGCTTTTATATTAATATCTGCCAACGCCTTGGAAAGCTTTACGGCTGCAGAATGCATTAACGAAGAATGGAATGCCCCGCTTACCTCTAAGTTAATTGCCCGCCTTGCACCGTGCTTCAATGCTAAGTTATTAGCCCTATTAACTGCTTCTGCTGAGCCCGTAATAACAACCTGACCCGGACAATTCAAATTTGCAATCTCAATACCTGATTCCTGTGCTATCTTCTGTATTTTATCAAAATCCAGGCCTAAAATCGAAGACATTCTTCCGGGTTTCTGAATTGCCGCCTCATCCATAAACCTTGCCCGCTGAGCTACTAAGAGTAAGCCATCTTCAAATGATATTGCCCCTGCAGCAGCTAAAGCCGTATATTCCCCTAAGCTTAAACCTGCCATATATCGAACATCTGACATCTGGTATCTGGCATCTGACTTAAATGCTGCCAAGGCGGCAATGCTCATAGTAAATATTGCCGGCTGGCAGTTTACTGTCCGGGTTAATTCTTCAGCCGGCCCTTCAAAGCACAATTTAGATAACCGCAATCCTAAAATCCTGTCTGCGGCGTCAAAAACTTCCCTGCTTTCTGCAAAGGCTTCATATAAATCCTCACCCATGCCTACGTATTGTGCCCCTTGCCCGGGAAAAATAAACGCCACCATTATTAATCTCCTTGGTTTATGATATCGGTTAATCCGGATAAAAGCACCCTTGCCTCAGTTGCGCCAGGGTATATTTCCAAAGCCAATTCCCACTCTTGTTTTGCCGCAAGATATTTATGCATTAATTCATATGTAATTCCGCTGTTTATATAAGCCGGGGTAAAACGGGGATTAATTTTTTTGGCCTCTTTAAAATACTCCAAGGATTTTTTATATAACCCCTGCTTTTGATAACAATTGCCTAATTCGGTATAAATCCGCGCGGAATGTGGAAAAACCTCAAGTGCTTGCAGATACATCTGTTCTGCGCGCGAATATTCGCCATCTGCAAGATAAAATCCGCCTAAATAAGCCGATGCAAGCGCATAGGGAAATGGCATAAATAAATTGCGGTTTTGTGATAACGATAAAACCGTGTTAAATTCCTTTTGGGCCTCATGCCGCTCACCATATTTTGCAAAGGTTGCCCCCAGGGCAGAATGAGCATTGGTGCTTAATGGATACTTCTCAATTGCAAACGAATAAAAAACTAACTCATTTTTCCAAATAATATTTCCCGAAATCGTAAATAGCAAAAAATATCCAAAAACCAGAATAACCAATGCCCGCCTTAAAAGCAACAACGCCGGTAAAAACCTTGAATTCCTATCCCATATTTTTATTAAAAGAACTGCCAGTGCAATCGAAAATCCTAAAATTGGAATATAAAGAAACCGAAAGGCGATCGGTATCCTCAGTGAGTAAAGAAAGTTATTTATTGGTAAGAGCCAAATAAAAAACCAAAGAATTGAAAAAGAAATCTCCGGCATATGCCGCCAGCGCCTAACAACAAGATAAACGCATAGCGTCGCGACGCCAATCGCAAAAACAATCCTCCAATACGAAATTAACAGCAACGGCGCACCTAACTCCCTGGGGATTAAACTCACTGGCAACGCCATATACTGCAAGTATCTACCCAAAACGTCAAACATTGAAAGTACACCATTATATAGCTCGAAAGATTGAGTTATCTTTAGCGTAGGGGTAAATATAAAAAAATAAACCACAAGATAAAATGCGTCCACAAGAAAATATAAAATATAAATTCGGAAATTTGTGAATATTTTCTTGAAGTCGAATTTGATATAAAACAGGTCGCATAAAATCAATGCCACAGGCAAAATAAAGGCAATTTCTTTCGAAAAAAGCGCGAGCAAAAATGAAAATAGCGATAAAAGCAAAAAAAACGGCTTTTGCCTGTTACCTGATGCATCTTTGTATTTGAAATATAAAAAAATAGACGTGAGGGAAAATAAAAACACGAGTATGTTCGGCCGAAAAGCCGTGCAATTAAGCACCTCGGCATTTACCGGATGTATGCCAAATAAAACTGCCGAACATAACGCAAGATTATCCTTTTTAAATAATAGGCGGATCAAAAAATAAATTAAAATAGCGTTGATTATATGCAACACAATATTTGTCAGCCGGTATCCCCACGGGTTTAATTTAAATAATCTATAATTTAAAAAATAACTTAGGGTTGCTACTGGCCGGTAGGTCGATTCACCTGCCCCAATGTTATATGTGTCCATGTTGAATATTACTTCCATCGGATGACTAATATATCTTTGGCTAAAAAGCATATAAATATTTCGCCAAGATTTTATAAAATTATTGTGGACAATAATGGCGAAATCATCATAAACAAAGCCGCTAGACAAAGAACCGGCATAAGCAGCCAGTATTACAAAAATTATTAAAATCAGGTGTTTTTTCATCCGGTGAATCTTATTTTTAATAGCGTCCAAAATACATTAAAAGCTTTTATTAGATTCAATTTTGATACCCCGCCCTGGCGCGGCGTGTAGATAATCGGGACCTCTTTAATCTTAAAACCATTTTTTTGAAAATAAAAATTTGTCTCTTCTATAATTGCCGGGCCTTGAGATTTTAACTTGCCTAAATCAATGCCCTTAAGGGCACGTTGCCGAAAGCAACGAAATCCGGAAGTGGCATCAAGAATATCCAGCCCTAATACAAGCCGGCTAAGATACTGCCCAAAACAGCTTAAAAAACGCCGTTGTAAATTAATACCAACTGCCCCTCCATTACAAACCCTCCTTGAACCAATAATCACATCGCAATCCCTTATTTCATCTAAAAACACAGGGATATATTTCGGCTGATGCGAAAAATCCCCGTCCATTTCAATAATATAATCAAAACTTCGCTTGAGCGCCCACCTCATCCCATCAATACCCCCCAGGCCCCTTCCGCGCTTGCCTGACCGATGAATAATCGATACGCGGGTTTCTTTACTGCTGATTTCATCAAGAATTTCCGCGGTTCCGTCACAAGAGCTATCATCCACGACTAAAATATCAATATCTAAATTTAAACCCAGGATTTGGCTAATCAGGCTTTTGATATTTTCCCGTTCATTATAGGTAGGAATGATTACTAAGGTTTGCATTTGCGAAAAGAATTTTGCACTGCAGTAAAAACGTCTTCGGTTCTTACTAATGCCATGCAATTATTCTCTTTTTTGCACTCGAGCTTATAACAAGGCCGGCAGCTTATCGGAGAAACCAGCTTAATGCCTCGGCCATAAAGCGTTATTTCCTGCTCGCAGGTTGGGCCAAAAATCGCAACCACAATTTTCTTAAGGGCAAGCGCAATGTGTAACGCCATTGTATCGCCGCAAACAATCAGGCAGCATTTATCAATAATTGCCGCAAATTGCCGAAGGCTGTAACCACAACCGGCATTATATACTATCCCGCCGGCCTTTGAGGCTATGCGCGCATTAAGCTCAGATTCATTTGGCCCGCCTAATAATAAAATATTCGTATCAAGCTGATCATGAATACGACGAATCAGCTCAATAAAGCCGGTCTCGGTCCAGGCCTTATTGGCAAAACGCCCCCCGGCCCCGGTATTTAACCCGATAACCGGACTGCCCCCGCTTATCCCCATTTTATTCAATAAATTCTCTGCATATTCCCGGTCGATAACGGGTATGTTTAAAATATAGCGATCACCCCTATATTTAAGCCTTGTCATTTCAAAAATAATCTGCGGATAGCTTTTTTTGTTCTTTCTGAATTTTAACTCATCAGATAATCCCAATTTCCAGGCATAACCGCTTTCCCGGTTCAAGGGAATTACATTGCCGGTTTTGGGATTAAGACCAAAGCCAAATTTTTTTCTCGCACTTATTCGATTTGCCAAAACAACTGCTTCTGTTTCTTTATCAAGGCAAATTAGCTGGTCAAATTTCTCCGCCTTTAGCTGCTCAACAACTAATGAATCGTACACTAACAAACGATCGATATAGTGATTAGTTTCTAATAAATCTGCTGCGTCTTTTAGTGTAATCCAAGTAATAAAGCTGTGGGGATATTTTCGCTTAAGCCCATGCAAAATCGGGGTAGTCCTTAAAACATCTCCCACAGCAGCTAATTTTATAATCAGAATCTTCTTCCCTTGGGGCTGGTAATCCAGGCAGGCGAAACTTGCAGTATTATATAGGCAGGGCCGATCACCTTTAAAGTTGCGGCAATCCTTGCGCACATACATCTTGTTCTATCCCTTTTATTTATAATTAAGGTAGCTATTGTATTCAAAAATAATATGCCTAAAGCTCTTATCATTCCCGTCATAGACGACCGGACGCGATTTTTTAATAGGCCCTACCACTTAATTACGCATGCGCCCCAAACCAATCCTGCGCCAAAGGCATCAATAAGCACGATATCGCCCTTTTTGATACATCCTGATTTTACGGCTTCGCAAAGGGCAATTGCAGCTGACGCCGAAGACATGTTGCCGTATTTGGCAATATTAAGATAAATTTTCTCGCGAGGCAGGTTTAATTTTTTCGCCATACTCATTAATATTCTTATGTTTGCCTGATGCGGGATGACCCAATCCAAATCATTGCAATCTAAACCTGCAAGCTTAAGTGCTTCTCGGCCTGCTTCAGTCATAATATTAACCGCCAACTTAAATAATTCGTTGCCGCGCATCTTAACATAATGCAAACGATTGTCTATACTTTGATGGGTAGCAGGATTTCGCGATCCGCCGCCGGGCATCATTAATAAGTTCCTTGAAGAGCCGTCGCTACCCAGGCATGTCGAAAGAATCCCTCCGGATTTAACCGGCGCTAAAACAGCTGCCCCGGCACCATCGCCGAATAACACACAGGTATTGCGGTCTTGCCAATCGGTTACTGAAGAAAGCGTCTCTGCGCCGATAATCAAGGCATTGCGATAAGTCCCGCAGGCAATAAATTGTTGAGCAATAACTAATGCGTAAACAAAACCCGCGCAAGCAGCTGAAACATCAAAAGAAACGGCATTCTTTGCCCCTAAACCATTTTGCACAAAACAAGCAGTAGACGGAAATTGCATATCCGGCGTAATGGTTGCAACAATAATTAAATCTAAATCATCCGGCGCAAGCCTTGCGTTCTTTAAGGCGCTCTTTGCGGCATTTATTGCCAAATCACTTGTTGCCTGATCCTTAGAAGCCAAGCGCCGTGTTTTTATGCCGGTGCGCGTTGTAATCCACTCATCAGAAGTATCAACCATTTTCGCTAAATCTCTGTTTGTCAAAACCCTCTTAGGCAAGTATTCACCAACGCCAATTATCCCGATTTTGCGGATGCTTTTTATATTTTTGCGTTTAGGCATAATCGATATGTTCCCCTTATACTGCTACTTAATCCCTATTGCCTCAATAATTTTATCATTAACCTTTTGCTCTACTTCCTCTTTTGCCCTGCGGATTGCATTTTTAACCGCCATCGCACCAGAGCGACCATGGCCAATAACCACTTTCCCGTCAATACCCAAAAGAAGCGCCCCCCCGTATTCAGAATAATCAATCTGTTTTTTAAGACGCGATAAACTTGCCTTAAGAAAAACCGCTCCGATCATTCCCAACAGACTGGCCTTTAGGTGGCGTTTAAAAAATGTATAGACTGTTTCTGCTAAGCTCTCTGAAGCCTTAATTGCGACATTACCGGTAAAGCCATCACAAATAATAATATCACATCTACCGGAAAAAATATCTTTACCCTCAATATTGCCGATAAAATTCAAGCGGCTCTCAGAGAGCAAGTGATGGGTCTCCTTTACAAAATCCGTCCCCTTACTTACCTCTTCCCCGATATTCAAAAGCCCTACCGAAGCATGAGGACGGTTTAATATATGATAAAAATAAGCATCAGCCATAAGGCCATACTGCAATAGATGCAGCGGCTTAGGATCAATATTAGCGCCTACATCAATGATTAAGGAAATGCCCTTTAGGGTAGGAATGAGCAATGCAATTCCCGGCCGCTCAATCCCGGGAAGCATCCTTAGGGTTAATGTTGCAGCACAGACTACCGCGCCGGTATTCCCGGCACTAAAAAATGCATCCCCTTTGCCTTCCTTTACTAAATTCAACCCAACACAAATCGAAGAATCGCGTTTTTTCCTTACGCTTAAAGCCGGTGATTCCGACATCCCAATTACCTCAGAGGCGGGATAAAGCGAAATATATTTTAAGGCTGCCTTATGTTTTTTAAGTATCGGCTCAAGCTTGCTGATTTCGCCTACAAGCTGAATATTGACTTTATATTCTAAGGCTGCCTTAACTGCCCCGCTAACCACTACCTCCGGAGCCCTATCCCCACCCATTGCATCAACAATTATCTTCACCGTATATACCCTTTCTTTATTGAGTTTTAAAAACAGGGTGTTATGATTTTTATTGCTTTAAATTATTTCCGGATATCTATCAAGAAAATTCGCTTCGCTGATAAGGCCCTTCCTTAAAAGGTATAAGAAGGCCTATCCTTTAGGATAACTTTTAATACTGATACACACAGATTGGCCTCTTGACAATTCGTTTCTGGATACACACAGATAAAGACTGCATCTGTGTGTATCCAGAAAACCTTATCTTTCCCAGGAAATCTGCGTGAACCCCGTTAGAGAATTCTCTCTAACGGTCTTCTAAATCTTTCCCACCACCGATTTCGTCGGTGACTTTCTCTAACGGGGTTTACTATACTACGAGAAAAGATTGATTTTGACTTAAAGAAACTACCGTTTCGGCTTCTTTTCTTTTACCTTAATCTCAATTACCTGCTTGCCGTTATAGTACCCACAAAAGCCGCATACCTGATGAGGTAACTTTGATTGCTTACATTGCGAACACAAGACAAGGCCGGGATTATCTAATTTCCAGTGTGTCCTCCGTTTCCTGCCGCGCGCTGCAGAGTGTTTTCGTTTTGGTAAAGCCATTTTATCTCCTTGGTTTGTTCGGGATTATCAATATTTTATCGCCGAAGTCGTTTTTTTAAAGCTTCATTAACAGGGGAAGGGACAAATGCTGATAGGTCTGCCCCCAAAGATGCTGCTTCTTTTAAAAGCTTAGAGGAAAGATAACTATAGGTTTCCTGTGGCATTAAAAATATGGTTTCTATGTCTGGAGCGAGCTTACGGTTTGTTAAGGCCATTTGAAACTCGTATTCAAAATCAGAAATCATCCGCAGGCCCCGAATCAGGGTCTTTACCCCTTTTTTTCGCGCATAATCCACTACCAACCCGTCAAAATCATCGATAATAACCCCTGAAACACTGGTAGCTTTCTGAATGAATTCCTTGCGCTCTTCTACGCTAAATAAAGGCTTTTTCTGAGGATTGTGCGCAACCGCAATGATTACCTCCGAGAATATACCGCAAGCACGCTTGATTAAATCTATATGGCCATAAGTAACCGGATCAAAGGTTCCGGGATAAATTGCGCGTAAGGACATTTTTGGTTTTCCCTCTATATGAATTTGCCTGCTACCTTAGTTCTTTCCCTTTATTTTTTATATAAAGAAAGAACGGTGTCGCCGTATTTTGCCTGCTTAATTTGCACTAAACTACCGAAGGTCTTGGGTAAGATATCCTTTTTAAAATGCTGACAAATAATTAGTCCACCGGACGATAATATATCATAGCAGCTAAGCATTTTCAAGGTTTTTTTTGTCAATGACTCGTTTACTACCGCGATTGATCCCGGGCAACCCAAGGGAGTCCTCGGTAACCTAATGAAGGCCCGGGCGACCAAAGGAAGTTCTTGACGGAGACGATAGGTGGAACCAAGGGGCAAAACCAAGGGACGGATCTGAGGAATCAACCCCTTATCATAAGGCGGATCAAGAAATACTATCTCGAATTTTTCAACCTGCCTAACATGTAGCTGCTCTAATGCTTTAGCTGCATCCCGCCCGATCACCCTATATTCAAGCATATTAGGCAAACCCGGGCAGCGCTTAAGCGATAACCCCACAGTTGCAAGATTTTGCTTAATCTTTACTAAGCACTCTCTATGCTTTTCAACAAATACCACCCTGCGCGCACCTCGCGATATCGCCTCTAACCCAACTGACCCGGAACCGGCATAAAGGTCTAAAAAGGACAACCCCGAAATATCCCCTAGAATATTAAATAATGCCTCCCGCACCTTATCTTGGGTGGGGCGTATTCCTTTTGGAAACCCAATAATCCTCCCCTTAAACCTTCCGGATATAATCCGCATATATCAACCTTCCCTTTTTACAATAAGCGCCGCTTGGGTGCGGCAAGATCATCCCACAGTTATGTATTTTTCATAATCAGGAAATCTTTGTTTTATTTTTTTGCCCAATAATAAATTCTGCCTTAATTTTAAATTCGGATCACGATTAATTAAATTCCCGGCTTCTGTTCGCGCGCGCTTGAGAAGCTGCAGCTGGGTTAAAGGATTGGCAATCCGTAATTCCGAAAGCCCGTGTTGCCGTTGGCCAAAAAACTCCCCCGGGCCGCGAATCCGTAAGTCTTCTTCGGCAATGTGAAAACCATCTGAGTTCTCCACCATTGCCTTTATCCGTAACTTCGCTTCATTGGTCTGTGGCTCTGAAATCAATATACAGTCAGATTCATGCCCGCCGCGCCCAATGCGGCCCCTTAACTGATGCAATTGACTTAACCCAAACCTCTCTGCATGCTCAATAATCATAAGCGAAGCATTTGGCACATCTATGCCTACTTCTAATACGGTAGTCGCAACTAATATATTAACCGTACCGCGCCTAAAGCGTGACATTATCTCGTTTTGCTGCTTTGTTGTAAGTTGGCCGTGAATCAAGCCAATATTGAATTGCGGAAAAATATCCTTTTTTAGAATATCATACATTTGACTTGCAGCCTGTAAATCCAAAACACCGGATTCATCGATAATCGGGTAAACAATATACACCTGCTGCCCTTGGTCTATTGTTTGCTTAATAAAACGGTATA
Source organism: Candidatus Omnitrophota bacterium (assembly GCA_043816835.1). GTDB lineage: Bacteria > Omnitrophota > Gorgyraeia > Gygaellales > JAHJCI01 > JBDRHJ01. The sequence goes on along the minus strand of JBDRHJ010000015.1, from coordinate 1,398 downwards.
CTTCCTGCCTTTTGTTCTTAGTTACCAACCGGGTTCTAACCGGCCTTCTTAAAGGCGGCAATTCATTAATTACCGAAATATCCAAATCCCCGTAGAGGGTTATTGCTAATGTCCGCGGTATTGGGGTTGCGGTCATTACTAAAATATCAGGGTTTGTTCCCCTTTGCCGCAATTGTGCGCGTTGCGATACGCCGAATTTATGCTGTTCGTCAATTATCACCAGGCCCAGGCTCTTAAATCCCACTTCCTGCTCTAACAAAGCATGTGTGCCGATTATTAAATCCATCTTTCCTTCTTTTATTTCCTGATATATTTTGCTTTTTTCTTTCTGCGTAGCACTACCGGAAAGCAGCCCTAATTTTATCATCCTTTCCTGAAACCTAAGAGCCAAAAACTGCGAACTAATTGTTGCATAATGCTGTTGCGCAAGGAGTTCTGTGGGAACCATAAAAGCAACCTGATACCCGCCCTGAATTGCAAAAAGGGCAGCAAAAATCGCCACAATTGTCTTGCCTGAACCTACGTCTCCCTGTAAAAGGCGATTCATAGACAAAGGCAGTGCCATATCCTGCTTTATCTCCTGGATGACCCTTACCTGTGCTAAAGTTAATTTAAAAGGAATGCTATTTTCAAATTTTTCAGATAATTGTCCGGTCACTTTATGCCTGATACCCGGCCTTTGCTTTTTTGTTAGCTTTCTTAAGTAAATAAGAACTTGAAATAAAAAGAACTCCTCAAATGCAAGCCTGCGGTATGCTGCTTTTGACTGATTTAAATCATCCGGAAAATGTATATCGTGCAGGCTCTTGGCAAAATTTAAAAGATCATTCCTTGTCCTTATATCATAAGACAAAGCATCGGCAACCCTGGGAAGGCAGTCATCAAGGCTGCGTTTTAAAATTTGGCGAAAATATCTCTGGGTTAATCCTTCCGAAAGCGTATAAACAGGGGTTATTCTCCCGATATCCAAGGAAGAAGCCCTATCTTCGCTAGCGATTTCAAACTCCGGAGAATTAATCTGAAGCCTACCGGAATACTCCTGCACACGGCCATAAAGAATCAAATTCTGGCCTAGCTTTAAATAATTTTTTAAATAAGGTTGATTAAACCATACGCAGGGTATCTTGCCGGTAGAATCCTCCACAATCACTTGAAAGATATTAAATCTGCGCCGCTTCCAAGACTGACGCGCGTCAATCTTCAAAACCTTGCCCCGTATTGTCTGAACCTTCCCGGCCTGAAGTTTAGAAATTGGCAGGAAATTAGAGCGGTCTTCATAGCGGCGGGGAAAATAATAAAGAATATCCTCAGCAGTATAAATACCTAACTTATTAAAAAATTTAGCCCTCTTAGGCCCAACCCCCTGAAAATATTGAACCGGCATATCTAATTCAATGC
>JBDRHJ010000014.1:0-3246 GCA_043816835.1 Candidatus Omnitrophota bacterium | reverse complement strand
TTTTTTAACCAGCCCGAGAAAATTTTCACAAGCCTTAGGGGCGATTAACGGGGTAAGCTTAAGTTCAATAGAGCCCTGATTGGTTTCCAGGATTACGATTGTGTTGTCCTGGGTATCGTTATCGCCAAAAAATAAAATCGGTATTAAGCGCGTAAATAATTTTTTCATGACAATTTTATTATACTTGCCGATAACAGGGATTGCAAGTAATATGCTCTAGGGGCATCTGTCCATATGACTCAAAGCCTGGGGTTATGGTTTCTTATGCATAAGTGTGCGTGCGATTTTTTCTTCCATCTTTGGGTGGAGCAGGACAACTAAAATGCCTCCGATGATATTCCCGATTGTCACCGGAATCAGGTTATTAAAAATCGTAAAGAATCCGGATGCGAGTTCACCTTTTACCATCAGGCCTATGGGCAAAAAATACATATTGGCAACAGAATGCTCATAACCCGACACAACAAAAGCCATAATCGGAAAGTAAATTCCGAAAATTTTCCCGATAACTGATCGGGATGCAATAGACATAATTACTGCCAGGCATACGAGCATGTTGCATAAAATTCCCCGTGAAAGCGCTTCAGCGAAGCTTAATCCTAATTTTGCTTCCGCGATATCAACCGCAACCGATCCCATGGCTGTAGGATTACCCGAATGGGTGAGCAGCCCTGAATTAAAAACAAGCCAAGCAATTATTATTGCACCTAATAAATTGCCGAAATAGACAATCAGCCAATTACGGATAACCTTTAAAAAGGAGTATTTTCGATAGATGAGTCCTATCGTCATAAGGATGTTTCCGGTAAAAAGTTCTGAGCCGGGAATAAGGACAAGCATTAGCCCAATACTAAAGACGCTTCCTGCAAGGAATCTTGCCAGGCCGGCATCAAGTGTTCTTCCGCTTAGTACGGCAATTGCGGCGTTAGCGCCAAAAGCGATATATATCCCGGCTAAAACCCCGAAGACAAGTAACTCAAATACGGTAGCGGTTGCTTTTTTTTCTCCGATTTCGCGTATTGTCTTTGATATTTCTGAAGGGGTTAAAAAAAGACGATCCATCCTTTTCTCTCCTTGCCCCGGCTTAGGAAAGCAGGGCTATTTGGTTTCTCCGACTTTATTTATTGATATGTCCCTGTTTTTGAGATGCTGAAAAACCTTATTGATTTCGCTTTCCTCGCCTTCTATTCCGATAATTGCCCATCCGGAAGCTGTAGAAAAGGAAGCCTCGACTATGTTTATGTTAACATTAAATTTCTTGCAAAGAAAGCAAATTACGCCTTCATCTTTTAATGTCCCGGGAAAGGTTAATCCAACCGCAACTTGCATTTTAATCCCCTTTCGTCAATTACACCTGCTTGTGATTTAAGAATTATAACTTATGGTATGGAATTTCAAAAAGCCGAAATTCCAACCACTGAAAATCGCACAAATGTTATCCTAAAGGATAGACCTTCCTATACCTTTCAAGGAAGGGTCTTATCGCGAAGCGATTTTCTTGTATCCTTTAATTAACGCTTTTATGCATTTACCGATACTGGCAAAGTTTCCTGTTTTTAACCATTTTTCTTTAAATACGCTTGCGCCAAAGGCGACTGCTGATGCACCGCAGAAAAAAAATGATTGGATAGTGTCCGGGGTGACACCGCCGCAGGCAAGAAGCTCTATATCCTGAAGCGGCCCCTTTATTTCCTTAATATAATCCGGCCCGAAGAATTTAACCGGAAATACTTTGACCATTGTCGCTTTTGCCTGCCAGGCATTGTAGATTTCCTGCGGGGTTAATGCCCCCGGGAATACAGGAATCGAATTTTCAACACAATATTTCATAACACTATTGATTAAGGTGGGCATAACAATAAAGGTTGCCCCGGCATCCATAGCAAGGCGTAAATCATTCATGGTCATGACAGTGCCGGCGCCTATTGTCAGGCGCCCCCGGGATGATTGTTTCATGCGCCGGATTAATGCAGGTGCATTAGGGGTGTTCATAGTGATTTCAATGGCGCGCAGGCCGGAAGATAGAACAGTTTCAACAAGCGGATCAATTACATCCGCTTTGACCCCCCGCAATATCCCAATAAGGGGAAGTTCTCTAAAGGACTTTAGATCCATAAGTTATTTTTTTAGTCTAGTCCGATATTAATCAGGCTTTCATAGAATTCCCGGTAGTCTTCCCTTTTATCGCTTTGACGCAGTGCCATAGCTGCCTTAGGGTGTTCATCGAGCATTCCGGAAATCGCATAGGGAATAATATAGCCCCACTCTATTTTTTTTCTCAAGGGGACAAGCTCCTGAGATATCAAATCCAAAATCGGACGAATATCAAATTTGGGATTTTTTAAAAATCCGATTAATAACTCCAGCGGGCAGTTGCCGGCTGCCCGGCCGATTCCGTATACTGTTCCGTCGAGATAATTTGCGTTATGGATAATTGCCTCAATCGTATTACCAAAGGCAAGCTGTTGGTGGTTGTGGCCGTGAAAACCCACCTCTTTTGTTTTTAGTATTGCTTTACATAGTTTTACCAGGTGTTCAACGGTTTCCTGGTATAGCGCGCCAAAGCTGTCTACAATATACACAATATTAACCCGGCTTTCCTCTTCGATTTGATGAAGCGCTTCGGTGAGCAGGTCTGAGCCTTGATCCCGGGAAACCGCCATGATGTTGATTGTGGTTATATAGCCCTTTTCGGCAAAATGATTCGCCAGAAAAATCGCCTTATCAATATCCTTGGCATAGGAAGCAACGCGTATCATATCTACGGGGCTTTCTGAGGCGGGCTTTACCTCTTCGATATCAACGCGGCCTACATCAACCATAACCGAAATTTTTGTCTGAGATTCGATCCCCTCGATTGTCTTTTGTATATCCGTATCATCACAGAATTTCCATGCCCCGTATTCCTTGGGCGAGAAAAGCTTACGGGAGTTTTTGTATCCTATTTCCATAAAATCTACCCCTGCCTGCGAGATTGCTTTATATACCGCACGGACAAAGCGGTGGTCAAAATCATGATTGTTTATAAGCCCGCCGTCGCGAATAGTGCAATCAAGCACCTTGATTTGCTCTCTATACATATATCCTCCTTTGGTGTTTTATAGATAAATCGCAGGTAAAATTATACCCCATAAAAACGACGAGATAAAGTAAAATTGTCATAATTTTTTATGGGTATTCTTATCCAAGATGAAGCCTTAAAACAAACATTTTGTATTTTTCAAACTTATGGTAAAATTAGATGCG
>JBDRHJ010000013.1:0-2259 GCA_043816835.1 Candidatus Omnitrophota bacterium | reverse complement strand
GAGCCCGTCATTTGCTGTTTTAACCTCATAGTCCCTGGACTTAAGCCAGTATTCCATGGTAGTAATAAACAATTTATCGTCATCGACAACCAATATTTTTTTTCTTACTGTGTTATCCATATTTTGACCTCCGTTTTGCCTGTTGCTTTTGCCCTTTCAATAAAATTCGCTTCGCTGATAAAGCCCTTCCTTAAAAGGTATAGGAAAGCCTATCCTTTAGGATAACTTTTAATACTGATACATGTGTTTTTATGCTTTCCTACACCATAAAAAATATCCCTTCTAGCCCGGGATGAAAAAAGAAAACTTGCTCCCTTGGTTCAACTTGCTTTCTACCCAGATCTTTCCCCCGTGCAGACTGACAATTTCTTTACAAATAGATAACCCCAATCCCGTGCCTTCTATGCCTGTACTGATCGCACTTGCGCGCTCAAACTTATTAAATATCTTCTCGATATCCTCCGTCGATATCCCGGGCCCGGTATCCTTTATCGAAAACTCAACTGCCCCTTGCGGTAATTGCTCTGTCGGTTTCTTCCGGGCTGCGGAAACAAAAATTTGCCCCCCTTCAGGCGTAAATTTGACCGCATTGCTTATTAGATTTGTCAAAACTTGTTCAATCTTGTCTTTATCCATAATTAACCGCATTTCTTCGGAAAAGGCTTCTGATTGAATAGATATATTCTTTGTTTTAGCCCACCTGCTCAAAAGATCCACTACATTGGTTATTCTTTCATTTACACCCGCCAGGGATAATTGCAGCTTAAATTTACCCGCTTCAATCGTAGCGCTATCTAACAAGTTATATATTAAGCGCTTTAATCTTTTTATCTGATCCTGGGTGATATTTAAAAATTTCTTCTGGTCTTGGGTTAATGCGCCGGGTAAACCTTCGATTAATAAGGATATATTTTGTTGAATCGCCCCCAAGGGGGTGCGTAATTCATGAGAAACATTAGCGACAAAATTAGACTTCATTTTCTCGATCTCTTTCTGGCGGGTAATATCATTTAACACGGCAACCATACCAACTGTCTTTCCATCAGGATCCTCAACCACCGCCGAACTTGTCCTTAACACCCTGCGCGTTGAATCATCACGGCTTAATAGCTCGACATCCTTATGAACCGTTCCGTCTTTATCAGGGGCTATACTCTTAACCAGGGTTAAGAGATGCTCGTCTTTAACCGCATTATTTAAAGGCATGCCGATGTCTTGCTTTCCGATGCCCAGGAGTTTCTCCGCCGCAGGATTTAGCATTACGATATTTCCCTGCGGATCCACAACCACTAAACCATCTGCCATATGACGAACAATATTATTCACCCTTTCCTTTTCCTGGGTAACCTTTTTGTTTTCTTTTTTTAATGCCTCGGTGCCCATTGCCCTTGAGTCTATTTCTTTCTCTAGCTGGCTAATTTTTAGCCTTAATTCCTCGGCTTCGCTCTTTACCTTCCGGTATTCTTCGCGTGTAATTTCTCCCAGATTAACGGCTGTTTTCCTGGAAACCTTGCTGCTTAGGCTGTTTACTAAACCATCTGCAACCTCGGGCAAACATCCGGAATCCAGCAATGAACGGCTAAGCCTTGATTGGACTCCCTCCTTATTCTGGGAGCCGGAAAGAAACTTCTTAAGTAAAATTTTTGTAGTGGATTTAAGCTTTTTCCCTTCTTTGAATTCAGCGGTTACCGCATTGATAAGATCATTTTCCAAATCCTGGATAGCCGCGCCCCCCTCAATCTTACCCAGGGAATAATCTTTTATCCTGCTTTTTATTTTATCCAAAAATTGCTGCTTTTCCTGCGTAAGCTCTACAACCTTTTTCCCTTTTTGAATTTTTATATAGGAAAACTGGGCTATTTTTATATGCTCAATGTTTCTCTCAGAAAATAACTTATTTAAATCTGCAACCTTTTTTATCTCATCTTGATCCATTAATAGAATCCTTATAAAAGCATCAAGCTCCTTATCGCTAATGCCTGAATTAAAGCTTAAGTTTTCGATATCCAGTTTTCTAAAATAAACACCCAGGCCTTCAATCGGCTTGGAACCCTTCTGCCCAACCGGATAACCCTCAATAAAAATCTGGTTATCCGAAGACAGGCTTATACTGATTGTATCTTTTATGCGTAATAATTTCTGAAGCGCCAAATAGAGATTTTTAATTGAATAGACGACGGTGGGATGATTAGAAGGATAGAGGCCTAGCTTGCGAATAGTCGTCGTAAGGCCGGAAACAAAATTTATACAGCTATTTTC
>JBDRHJ010000012.1:0-5327 GCA_043816835.1 Candidatus Omnitrophota bacterium | reverse complement strand
TATTTTTAAAATTCGTTAACATTTGCGTTACAAATTTTCGCTATTTTTAAAATCCGGTAGGATTTATAACAGGATACACACATCCACCATAAATCCTAAATATTTTATGATTACTTGCTATTTAAATACAGACAGGCGATTTTTGCCTTTTTGTTTTGCCTCTAACAAAGCGCTGGCAACACGCTGAATTAATTCCTCCTTAACCAATCCGATCTTATACTCGACGAGGCCAATACTCACCGTAAGCCGCGCCATCGCAAGCGAGGAAGTTCGTTTTTCGGTAAACACAGAATAATTAATTGTTTCCCGGATTCTCTCGCCAACTATAATTGCCTGTTTTAACCGCGCATTAGGCAAAATCACCATAAATTCTTCCGGGCCATAACGAACCGCAACATCAACGCGGCGCGTATTATCCTTTATTATCCTGCCAATCTGCTTTAATGCGCTATCGCCTGCAGAATAACCATAGGCCTGGTTATGCTGGGCAAAATTATCTATATCCAGCATCAATAGGCTTAAAGGATGCCGATAGCGCTCAGCATGATAAATTTCCTCAAACAGCTGCTCCTGAAAATAACGGTGATTAAATAAGCCGGTTAAAATATCAATTGTTACTAACTCGGCATTCTTCTCGAGCAATTTAATATCTTCTATGCGCAAGGCAAGGTAATGGCAGAGAAAATTAATAATCTTTAAATCCTCGTCGGTAAATGCGGTTAAATCTTTCTTATCGGTTAGGCTTATTATTCCGATAACCCCTTGCTTTGCTTGGCCATTGGAAATTTTATTTCTGATTAGATTTATGGTTATCGGGGCGATAATAAAAGATTTACTCTTATAACGCAACAACCTGCCTTTTAACAAATCAGGAAATTCTGCCGCTATATTTTTAACTAATAATGGCTTGCATTGCTTAGCAACCCACCCGCCAAACATTTGCCCTAATTTTATTTTTGCGTTATTGCCTGAAGGATTTAAGCCGCAAGATGCCTTGATATATAATTCTTCAGCCGTATCATCCAAAAGCATAAGGGAAACGCGTTCTGCTTTGAATATTTCTGCTATCCGGTTTACAAAAAATGTAATTAACTGGTCTGTGCTTACAAAAGAACTCATCTGGGTGCTAATCTCCAGGAATAAATCGAATAGCGCCCATTTGTCATTTGGGGTTCTTTCTGAATGATTATTTGACTCGGGAATCAGCCTATTTTTCTGAACAGGATTTTGCTTTTTCATTTATCTTTTTGATTTTATCTTATCAAAACAACGGGTGCTCGCGATATCTTTGCTAGCCGCCTAAAGACGCCTTAAGGCTAAACATGCAATACAAGATACTCAACGGGACTTATCTTATAGATGAATACCGTGAGATTACCCGCCTTGCTTTATTAAGCGCGCGAAAACGATGACTCATCTTATGCTTAATGCATAAACCCAATTGAGCAAATGTCTTCTTATTGTTCCTTAAAACAGTTAACTTCCCGGGGCGCCCTTTAGTTATTTTAGAAACACGCGGTATAAATAACGGATCATAACCAAAACCGGAAGAACCGCGCATTTGAAAACCTATTACACCGGAACAAGCCCCCTCAATAACGCCTAACAAGCCATTTTCATCAGCCAAAGCTACGCTGCAAACATAGCGCGCCTTTCGCTTAGCAATGGGAAGCTTTCCTAAAAGCCGTAATAATTTAAGATTATTCTTTAAGTCGCTTTTACCTTTACCGGAAAAACGCGAAGAATGTACCCCTGGCTTACCGCCTAACGCAGCAACCTCAAGCCCGGAATCTTCACCCAAAGTTAACCCTTGAGTAAAACGCGCAATTTTAGTCGCTTTTTTTATTGCATTTTCCTTAAAGGTTTTTCCGTTTTCCGTAATATAGGGTGCGGATGAATAATCCTGCAAAGAAGTTATTTTAAGGTTTAGCCCCTTTAATATATCTTTTATCTCCTTGGTCTTTTTTTGATTCCTGCTGGCAATAACCAGGTTGATCGGCTGTTTTTTTCTCATTCCCACCTTTTTTATATGATGTCCTTTAGTAAATTGCGCTGAGTATTAACCAGGTCAATGATTCCTATTTTAGCTAAATTTAAAAGTTTATCCATTTGCTCTTTTTTAAACGGCGTTCTCTCGGCTGTACCCTGAATTTCAATAAATTCACCGCTTCCGGTCATTACCACGTTCATGTCAACCTCTGCCTGAGAATCCTCCGCATAGTCTAAATCCAGCTGTGCTTGCCCGTTAATAATGCCCACGCTAATCGCGGCAACAAAATCTTTAAGCGGTACTGTATGAATTACTCCTGCTTCCCTTATCTTATTAAGGCTATCTGCCAGGGCAATAAAACTTCCCGTAATGCTGGCTGTACGCGTCCCCCCGTCTGCCTGAATTACATCACAATCAATCCATATTGTGCGCTCGCCTAAATCCTTCATTTCTACCACTGTGCGCAATGACCTGCCGACTAATCGTTGTATTTCCTGGGTCCGCCCGGAATTTTTACTACGCTGAATCCGCGCCTGACAAGAACGCGGAAGCATGCCATACTCAGCAGTAACCCAGCCTGTACCGGTACCTTTCAGAAAAGACGGCACAGAATCCTCTACTGACGCAGTACAAATAATTCTAGTATTACCAAGCTCAATTAAGCACGAGCCTTCCGCATAACTAATGTAATTGCGCTCTATCTTAAGTTCGCGTATTTGATTAAGTTTCCGGTCATCCTTTCTCATTATCGACTCCTATTTTTTGTACTGCGATTACCCCCATTTTTCAGGGACATGCCTTGAGCCAAACAAGGGACATGCCTTTCGCCATAAGGAAGGGTGTCCCCTTGTTTTTGCGTTCAGCGCATTGATGAAGCTCAGCTATTACAAGCTAAGGGCATATGCCTGCAATTAGAGGAAAATCCTGCACGGTTAATTGATATATTGCCTCCGGGCCTAATTCAGGATAAGCAACTAATTTCTTCTTTTTCACATAACCCGAAAGTAATGCCCCGCATCCGGCATAGGTTAAAAAATAAACCGCGCGATATTTTTTTATTGCTATTGCAACATCAAATGAACGCCCGCCTTTACCGATCATTCCGCTTAAACCCATTTTAAGCAAAGGGGGTGTAAACTCATCCATGCGCGAACTGGTTGTTGGCCCGCAAGAACCAATAACCCGGCCTTTTGGCGTACGGGTTGGGCCGCAATAATATATCACCTGACCAATCAAATCTATGGGCAGCTGTTTTTTCTTTTTTATTGCCTCGGTTAATCGCTTGTGCGCTTGGTCGCGCGCTGTATAAATAACACCGGTTAAAGAAACTTTATCGCCGGGTCTTAATTTTGCAATTTGCTTATTATCTAACGGTGTTTTAATTATTTTCATATAATTTAAACTTACAGTATCCCTGTTGCGCTTCTTAAGGCATGACAACTAATATTTATTGCCACCGGTAATCCGGCGATATGCGTAGAATAAGTTTCTATGCCTACCCCTAAACAAGTTGCTTTTCCGCCTAACCCCATCGCCCCGATATTAAGCTTATTTATTGCCTTTAATAATTCCCTTTCAAGCCCAGATGTATGAGCGGTAACTTTTTTAAGCAGGGCCCTTTTTGCCAAAAAGCCGGCATAATCTGCGGTTCCGCCAATGCCTACCCCGACAATATAGGGCGGACAAGCATCAGACCCGGCCTCTCTTACGCTTTCAACCACAAATTGCTTTATTCGGTTAATGCCGTCAGTAGGAAGAAACATCTTTAATTTGCTTTTATTCTCGCAGCCAAAACCTTTAGGCAAGACGGTTAACCTTAAATTGCTCCCATTAACCAAATCCAAATGAATAATTGCCGGTTTATATACCGCTGCCTTTCTTAATAAGGGATCATTAACAACTGAGTTGCGCAAACACCCCTTTTTATATCCGGCCTCTACCCCTTTATTAATCGCCGACTTTAAATCACCAATAATCCTGAGACTACTCCCCAATTCAACAAAGATGTAAGGTAATCCGGTATCCTGGCATATTGCTAATTTTTCTTTATTCGCAACAACCGCATTTTTGATAATTGCATTCAAAGCATCCTTTGCGCTGGCCTTATTTTCTCTTTGGTATGCCTTTTTTAAGGCAATGAGAATATCTGGGCGCAATTGCGTATTTGCCTGAATGCAAAGTTCGGCTACAGCCTGTTGGATAACGGATGATTTTAGCGTTCTCATGTTTTATAAGCAGACGATTTACGGAGTGAAACGATGTAAGTCGTAGGCCGCAGGCCGTCTGCGCATTAAACCCAGCACTGATTTTGAGCTATGAATTATCAGAAAAATTAGTGCTGGATCAAATTCAACCATAGACTTACGAAAGCTTACGCTCGGTAATTCTCGGCTTCATTTGATATTCTGCAACTACTGTGGTCTTAATCCCCCCACGCGCATTAAAATCACCGCTAATCTTAAGCCAGCGCGGGCGGCATGCCTTTACCAAATCCTCAAGCATCTTATTAACAACATGCTCATGAAATATCCCCAAGTTGCGATAAAAAAGTATATACATTTTAAATGATTTTAGCTCAATGCAACACTTAGCCGGGGAATATTCTATTCTAATTGTCGCAAAATCCGGCAGGCCTGTTTTTGGACAAAGACAGGTAAATTCGGGAATTTCAAACTTTATGATGTATTCCTTGTCCGGATATTTACTCTGCCAGACCTCAATATTAGGCGCCTTTAATCCCCTGACATTATCCTGTAATTTTTCGTAACGCGATTTTTGTCTGCTCATTTTCAATGATAACACAACTTATGTCCTGCGCTTAGTCGAAAGACATAAGCTTAGGCTTCATTTGACCCCCATCATCTTATGCATTTGCGGTATTACCCTTACATCTGGCAAAAACTCAAGGGAAAATTTCTTAAACTCCTGGATCTTATGCATAAGCGTTTTGTCGAGTTCAAACGAATTCGGCTGAATAACAAAAGTGACATTTCGATTAAAGCCGGATATTAAATCAACTGCTTTTTTTATATCAGCAAAATCCGTAGCCTTGCATATTACTGCTTTAACAAAAATATCCTTGCCTGCGCCAATCCTCAAAAACGCATCGTGTTCTTTCCAGAAATCCCGTCCTAGGCCGGTTGAAGAAGGAAGCTTAAAATCCAAAGCAATAATATCGACATAATCAATAATATCCCTCAGCCCCTCAGGTAATGTTGCATTTGTTTCTAGGTAAGTTTTATGGCCTTCCTGCTTAATCAAGGGCAGGAATTCCTTTAAGAAATCCTTCTGGGCTAATGGCTCGCCACCGGTCAAGGAAATTGAATGAACCGGATTA
>JBDRHJ010000011.1:0-11418 GCA_043816835.1 Candidatus Omnitrophota bacterium | reverse complement strand
TATATCTTGCTCGCTAGCCTCCGTCATTCCTTCCAAGGTTTCAAGTATTAGGTCACGATTACCTTCATCAGGCTCATCCATAATGTGAGCAATAAGAATATCTACAGCCTGAGCAGTTCCTGTTTCACCCAAAATTGTTATAGCCACTTCTCTTTCTCTGACTGTAGCATCCGGATCATCCAGCATGGCTATGGCTTCGTCAAACCCAAGTCCATAATAAGCAATGAAACTGGCAACGTCCAAACTGAGTGCTTCAGGATGTACTGAACCAGAAGAATTGCCTGTGTCATCTGCGCTGGAATCAGTTTGAATTGAAAACCGCTCGAACAGATCTAGAGGAATAAATATTTGACCACTAGAATTATTACCAATGAAATCATAAATTACATTGTCCAGGCGTTTTTCAATTTCATTTTTCTTTCCTATTTCTATGTCTTTTTGGCCTCCCCAAAACCCCTCTGACATAATTTGCCCTTCATTGACCACGGGGAAGAATTCTCCAGCATGCACCCCAATAGGCAAGATACAATGCCAGGCAAAACTGATTATGATTGTAATGGAAATGATTTTTTTAAGGTTCATTAAGGGTTGCCTCTTTTCTTAATAAAAAAACCGGGTGCCGATCCTTTTTCGGCAACCCGGTTATCGATTATCTTAGTTTTTAGTTATTAGCTTATCTAAAAAACCAAAAGCTAAATATTAATAACTAAATCCTTTATCGATCCGTGGCTTTCCTTCCCTGCCTTAAGCAGGATTGGCGTTTATCGTTAAGGATTATTAAAAACTTTCTAAAAGTATTTAATAAGATAGCAAAAAAATATGCCCTTATATTGTCAAAGTATACAGTGTATTTATCTAATTTGCCAATAATAAAACTAACTTTTGTTTAAGTTAACTATTGGCCTTTCAAGCACAAAAACAAAAAGGCAATTCTTTTTGTAACCCCTTGCCCTTATCCATGTTAAACATATATCCTTAGGGACATGCCTTGAGCCAAACGGAAAGGTGTCCCCTCATTGCAGGTATATCTCTTCAGTTGAACAGCAGGATGATATCTTCCATATCAGATAAATTCAAAACTAAGGGGACACCCTTCCATATAGCTGGAAGCATGTCCCTTGTATAGATGAAGGCATGTCCCTGAGGTAGAGAAAAAAAACCCGCGGAACTGATAAAGTTCCGCGGGTTTAAAAAATAAGTTGCGGGGGACAGATTTGAACTGTCGACCTACAGGTTATGAGCCTGTCGAGCTACCTGGCTGCTCCACCCCGCTATAACTATATATTCGAAAATGTTGCTTACTTTAAGCAACTATTATTCGGGTTCTATTTTATAAATAACCTCTCCCTTGCGCACAACACCAAGCTTCTCGCGGATTATTTCCTCCTGATAAACCGGGTCTTCCTGAATGCGCAGGATCTGATCCTTAAGGAGATTATTTTCTGATTTAATTTTGTCTATCTTTGCCTCGAGGTCGCTGTTTTTGTCTTTTAATTCCTGCAGCTTGCTATAACCGGGCAAAAAGATAAACAATATAAGAGCAATTACCCCGCAAAAAAGAAATATCTTTTTAGGGCTTAACATTACATTTTTTTACCTGCGTAAACTGCCTTCTTGCCTAATTCCTCTTCAATTCTTAAAAGCTCGTTATATTTACAAACCCTGTCTGTGCGCGATAAAGAACCGGTCTTAATCTGGCCGCAAACCTCAGCCACAGCCAGATGCGCAATCACTACATCCTCGGTCTCTCCGGAACGATGGGAAATTACTGACTTATATTTATTTCTGCGCGCAATTCGAATTGCCTCTATGGTCTCAGAAAGCGTACCAATCTGATTTACCTTAATCAGGATTGCGTTGCCCACGCCTTGGGAAATTCCCTTTTTAAGAATTTTAGGGTTTGTAACAAAGATATCATCCCCGACCAGTTGAATGTTTGAACCTAATCTTTTGGTTAATTCCTGCCAGCCTGACCAATCAAATTCGCCTAAACCATCTTCAATTGAAATTATCGGATATTTATCAACCCAGCCTTTGTAAAGGAAAATTAATTCTTGGGACTTCAAGGGCGAGCCCTCAAACTGATAAGTGCCGTTCTTGTTATAAAAAGAACTAGCTGCGCAATCCAAGGCCAAAGAAATATCCTTACCAGGCTTATAGCCTGCTTTTTCTATTGCCTTTAAGATTAAACCCAATGCCTCTTCATTACAAGAAAGCTGCGGGGCAAAACCCCCTTCATCGCCTACGGATGTATTTAATCCCTTTGACTTAAGCAGGGATTTTAGATTATGAAAAACCTCAGCTGCCCAACGCAGGGCTTCACTAAACCTGGGTGCGCCCAAAGGCACAATCATAAATTCCTGAATATCCAGGTTGTTATCCGCATGCATCCCGCCGTTTAAGATATTCATTAAAGGCACCGGCAAAACCCTTGCCTTATCCTTACCTAAATATTTATAAAGGGGGGTTTTCGAAGATGCGGCTGCAGCCTTAGCAATTGCCAGAGATACCCCTAAAATCGCATTAGCCCCCAGGCGGGACTTATTTTCTGTCCCATCCAGGTCAATGAGAATCCGGTCAATCTTTTCATAGGAAGGGCTTAACCCCTTAATCCTTGAAGCGATTTCGCGGTTAATATTCCCTACTGCCTTTAATACGCCCTTTCCGAGATAGCGGAATTTATCGCCATCGCGCAGTTCTAATGCCTCTTTCTCACCTGTGGAAGCCCCGGAAGGAACTGCTGCGCGGCCTAAAATTCCATTATCCAGAAAAATATCTACCTCAACAGTCGGGTTTCCCCTTGAATCAAGAATTTCCCGCGCGTAAGTTTTTTTAATCTTAGCCATTGCTTCTTCCCTTGTTTGAAGTTATACGTGCTACATTCTATCATAATTACCCTCTAAGTCAAGAGGGTTTTAGTTATAGGGGGTTTTAGTTATAAATAATCTATCCCGCTATATATCCTGAGAATGCCGCCTTACTAAAGACGAAATACAATTTATCGCATCCCCCCTTGCCATAAATTGATTGACTTTATAAAATGAATATGTTATTGTTAATCGAATTAAGATTTTTATGCAAGCGTTATTTAACCTGCTTGAATTTTAATAAATCCCGCACAAATGTGCCAATCAAAGGAGTTCTTCAAATGAATACACGAAGGATAAAATTATTCCTGAAGTTCCATTGGATTAAAATGCTCGTATTCATCGCCTGCATTGCTGTATTTATCTCGATAATAATATTCCTGCGCCACGCTATCGGAGCCTGGAATTTATCTGAGCAATACACAAAAAGGCAAATGCTTGCCCAGTATTCGGTATTTTTCTATGTTATTGTTATTGCTCAACTTATCAGCATGCCGATATATGCGTTTCTCTGGTATTGGCTGATGTTTCGCGGGGGATCCTTTAAAATGGCCTCAATGATGCGCAAAACAACAAAAGGCAAAGATACAAGCATTCATTGGGACGATGTTGTTGGCATGGAAGAGGCGAAACAAGAAGCATTAGAGGTAGTCAAGCTGGTAAAAGACCGCTCAAGCCTAAAGCGTATCGGGGGCAAGATTTTACGGGGAATCTTAATGATTGGCCCGCCTGGCTGCGGCAAGACCCATCTTGCAAAAGCAATTGCCACTGAGGCAAACCTCCCCTTTATTTCTATGTCCGGCTCGGAATTTGTTGAAATGTTTGTAGGGGTTGGTTCAAGCCGGGTAAGAAAACTCTTTAAACAAGCCAGGCAATTCGCCTATTCAGAAGGCGGATGCATTGTTTTTATTGACGAACTTGATGCAGTAGGCGCACGCCGCTCCACAGACAGGGGCTTTGGCGGCCAGACTGAATCCAACACTACACTGAATCAACTGCTGGTTGAAATGGATGGGCTTAAAGAAAAAGACTATAATATCGTTGTTATGGGCGCAACCAACGCCCCGGAGTCATTCCTTGACCCGGCGCTGTTAAGGCCGGGCCGATTCGACCGAAAAATATTTGTCGATACACCTAACTTAGAGGAAAGAGAGAAACTGCTTAGTTATTACCTAAAAAACGTAGAATACGACCACTCCCTTGAAATCGCGCGCTTATCCCGGATGACCGTCGGCCATACCCCGGCTGATATTGCTAATCTTGTAAGGGAATCGGCTTTAATTGCTGTGCGCAACAAAAAAGAAACAATAACCTTAAAGGAAATTACTGAAGCTATGGATCGGATAGAAATGGGGATAAAGCATAAGCGGGTCTTTAGCGAAGAAGGAAGGAAAAAGGTTGCCTACCACGAAGCAGGACATGCAGTCGCAATGTATATATTGCATCCTACAACCGATGTATTTAAAGCCTCAATTGCATCGCGCGGCGAAAGCTTAGGCATGGTTGTCTCTCATCCGCGGGAAGAAATGCATATCCGCACAAAAGAAGAGCTGCTCGGACAGATAAAATGCCAGCTTGGCTCTTATGCTGCTGAAAGGCTGAAGTTCGGCACAACTACAACCGGGGTTTCCCAGGACTTTAGGCAAGCAGCGGCTCTTGCGCACCAAATGGTATGGAATTACGGAATGGGAAAATCCGGCTTGGTCGGGGATTACAGCATCCTTGAAACAGGGCCGGAGCAGACAAGGGCATTTTATTCTCTCCAAAATTCATCCTTTCTTTCTGAAAAAATAAAGGAACAGCTAAACTATGAAACTCAAGACATCCTGCAGGAATGCCTTAAGGAGGTTGAAAGCCTGCTCAGCAAAGAGTCTAACCTGCTTGATAAATTCGCCCAGGAATTAATCAGCAGGGAAGAACTTAATTACGACGAAATTGAAGCCATATTCCAGGATTACGGCCTCAAGCGACCTGTAAAATAAATATGATTCCCGCAACAATATTGTGCTTTAAAGATTCCAGGAATAACGTTTGTCCTGGCTACCAAGGAAAATCTCCTAATAATTACCGCTCTCGAGCCAGAAAAGCCTATCGCTTAATATCCTCTCTTTTTTTGGTGATTATATTAATTTCCGGATGTGCCTCAAAAGAAAAGGAGCAATTATATTCCAAGGATGAAGCAGAAAAAAAATTCATCCAAATATGCAAGGATGAATATAATTGGGATATAAATACCCAATCAGTCGGCAATACCTTCTGGGTATATTTACCTTATCAGAAGAATGTCTTTAAATTCAAGGCAAGCAGGTTTGGCCAAACGAATAAATGCACCGTCAGCTATCTTGACGGTAATTTTTCCGGGGATGGATTTTATTTCGAATACCAGATTTCTGATTTACTTAAAAACGAAGAAGATAAGGGATATACCTACGGCCTGATTGACGAGCTTAACGAAGATTTCTACCGCTTATTAAGCACGATTTACCGGGTTTATTTTAATGCCGAACAAGAGCCGGAATTTTACGTTATTATCATGGCAGATATAATCAACGGCATGGAAATTTCCTATATCATTTATAATCAGGATTTAAAAAAGGTTTACAATAATGCGATTGCCTCCGAAGAATACTACAAACGCATCCTGCAGGAAGTAACGGGAAACTTAGCGATTATCAATGATAAAACCGGTCGATATTTAAATCGCGAGGAGGTAATCCTTGGGGAATTCCTGACTAAACAGATTGCTCAGCGTATACGCATGCACTTTTCCGGGACAAGTGCAAATTCATGCACGATACCTGAAGAAGAGATTATAAAAATTATTGCTTATTGTTTGCGTACTTATGAATTTAAGGATTTCTCGCAGGTAACCTTGAAGAATCTATCGAGTAAAAGGGAAATTACGCAGTACCGCAGGGAATTAGAAGCAATTAAAGAATTTTAACCTTTCTTCCTTCTACTTTTAATCTTCCTTCGATAAATAACTTAATCGCTTCCGGATATATCTTGTGTTCTATTTTATGAATTTTCGATTCTAAAGATTCAAGGGTTTCGGCTTGATCTATTTTAACCGCTCTCTGCAAAATAATCGGTCCGTGATCCATCTCTTCGTCAACAAAATGCACGCTAACCCCGGTAACCTTAATCCCATAGTTAAAGGCATCCCCTATTGCGTGTGCGCCTTTAAAAGAAGGTAAAATAGCCGGATGGATATTAAGGATCTTCGATTTGAATTTTTGAATAAGCCGGGGCCCAAGCAAGCGCATAAAGCCAGCCAAAACAATCAACCCTATTCCTGCCTCCCCTAAACGCTGAATAATCTTGTCTTCAAAATCATCCCTGCCGGTAAAATCACTGCGCTTTATCAAAAAAACCTCAACCCCTGCCCGCTTAGCCTTTTTAATTACCAATGCCTTAGGATTATCGCAAACCAACAATGAAACCTTAGCGGCAATTTTGCCTAATTTTGCCGCCCTGACAATCGCAGAAAAATTTGTCCCTCGCCCAGAAGCAAAAATCGCTATGTTCATCATTATTCCCTTCTCTATATTGAATTCGGGATAAACCCTTTAAACTCAAGGACCTCCCGGAAAATTAGTTCAATCCCGCTATACACTTTGTCGGGCATACCTTTTGGCATTCACCACAAGAAGTACATTTATTATAATCTATTACTGCCAGGTCATCAATGACTTTAATCGCCTCAACCGGACAAGCCTTTTCACACCTGTAACAAGCAATACAGCCCACAGGGCATGCTGTGCGTGTATTACGCCCGGTATCATGAGAATTACAAACAACAAAAACCTTGCCCTTAGCCGGAATAAGGCTAAATAAACCCTTGGGGCAAACTTCCAGGCATTTACCGCAAACACGGCATTTCTTAATGTCAATCACCGGCAAATTCTGATCAGACATAGTAATTGCGCCAAAAGGACAAATCTTCATGCAAGTAGCAAAACCAAGACAACCAAATACACATTGTTTATGGCCGCCGGAAACCAGATTAGCGGCTACGCAATCCTTAAGGCCGCTATACTGAAATCTATCTTTACACTTATCCCCGCCGCCGCAGTGCAATACAACAATAGGTTTTACCTGCGCTTCTAGCTTTACCCCTAAAATTTGCGCTACTTTTTTTCGGGTATCTTCCTCTGCTACCCGGCAAGAATCCAGGGAAGCCTCACCGCTGGCTAATGATTGAGCAAATGCCATACACCCGGGTTTTCCGCAGGCACCGCAATTTGATCCAGGCAAAGACAATAAAAGCTTCTCCAGTTTCGGATCAGTAACCACGTGGAATTTCTTAGATGCGATTGCCAAACCCAACCCGAATAATAAACCTAAACTACCCAAAACTAATAACGGAATAATTATTTCCATAACGCCTAAGTTTACATTACAAGCAATACATGTTTTGTCAATGGTTCGACTTCACTCACCATTGACACTGAGCAAGGTCGAAGTGTCAACTTAAGTTTTCTCTGTGCGCTCTGTGGTTAATCTTCAAATTCAGAAACGAAAACCGCTAAACCCCATAAAAGCCAGGCTCATTAAAGAAGCAATAATAAAGGCAATCGGGATGCCGGCAAGGGCTTTGGGGGTATCGGTTAAATCCAGCCGTTCCCTTATGCCTGACATTAGAAGCAATGCTAAGGTAAAACCAACCCCTGCAAAAAATGATTGCAGAAACGACAAGAAAAAACCCCCTGTCAGGCTCCTGCCATTAACAAAGAATGTATTGATATTTAAAACCGTAACCCCTAAAACAGCACAATTAGTAGTTATCAAAGGCAAATATATGCCTAGGGCGCGATAAAGAGACGGCGATTTTTTAAGAATGGCCATCTCGGCAAACTGCACAAAGCTGGCAATTACCAGGATAAAAACAATCGTGCGCAAATAAACCAGATTCAGCGGAAGAAGAACAAAGCGATAAACCAACCAGGTAATAACCCCGGATAGGGTCATCACAAAGATTACCGCCAAACCCATGCTTACTGCTGACTTTATCTGCCGGGAAACCCCCAAGAACGGACAAAGGCCTAAAAATTTAGAAAGCACAAAATTATTAATGAAGACCATTGCGATAATTATTGATAAGGCTGTCTTAAAATCCATGATTATTGTTTATTCCCTTGCTTAATTAAATTGATTAAACCAATTAGCATACCTAAGGTAAGTAATGCCCCAGGCGCAAGAATCATTATTGTTGCCGGCGGATAAGCCTTAAATATCGTAAACCCAAAAAACTTCCCCGCACCAAGAAACTCGCGGATTATTGCTATCAAAGATAAAGCCAGGGTAAAACCTAGCCCCATCCCTAAACCATCAAATAACGAACTCAACACGTTGTTCTTGGAAGCAAAACTCTCTGCGCGGCCCATAATAATGCAGTTAACTACAATTAACGGCACGAATATTCCCAGCTGCTTGGCAAGCTGAGGAGAAAAGGCTGCCATTAATAGCTCAACGATAGTAACAAAAGAGGCAATCACAACAATAAAACAGGGGATACGAATGCGGTTAGGCACAATATTCCTTATCCCGGAAATCAGGCAATTGGAAAATACAAGCACAAAACTTGCTGCCACGCCCATACCTAATGCATTTTCCAAAGAAACCGAAACTGCCAAAGCCGGGCATAACCCTAACGCAAACACAAAAACAGGATTTTCCAGGAATATCCCCTTTTTAAACACTGCCAGATATCTGATTATGCCCTTTGGCTTATCCATAGCAATCCTTTTAAGCGCGCCCGGCATAGCCATAAACACGCGCCCGGCAGAACCTGTCTAAAAGGGGAACCGTAGTATTCATGATTAATATCGCGAAGGAAACCCCTTCCGGATATCCGCCCCATTTACGAATAACAAAGGTAAGTAAACCGCATCCAAATCCAAAAATTAACTGCCCCTTTCTTGTCAGGGGCGAAGTAACATAGCCAGTACTCATAAAAAAGGCGCCCAGGATAACCCCGCCGGCTAATATAGAGAATAAAACATCTGCCTCACCTATATGCGAACCGCCCCAGAGCCAAGTCAAAAATCCCAACGTAAAGATGAAACTTATTGGGCTATGCCAGGAAATAATCCTGCGCCAAAATAAAAATAATGCCCCGAGCAAAAGAAAGGCTATGCATACCTCTCCGATACAACCGGCACGGTTTCCAAAAAACAAATCTGAATAATTAAGCCCGATCTGATAAATGTTATCTGCCTTTCCTTGTTTCAGGAGATTTAAGGGTGTTGCAGAGGTTACTGCATCAGGATAACTAAAAGGCTTACTAAAACTAATCATATATTTTGGCCAGGCAATCAAGAGAAACGCCCTGCCTGCAAGGGCAGGATTAAAAATATTCTTGCCTATCCCGCCGAATGACTGTTTAACAACTGCAATCGCAAAGAAGCTGCCCACGCAAGCCATCCAGATTGGCAGGGTTGAGGGAAGATTATAAGCAAGGAGTAAACCGGTTAAAGCCGCGCTGCCATCGGTTATAGTTAATTTTTGATGCCGGAGCAACAATATAATTGCTTCCGTAAATACTGCCGTAACTATACAAGCAAGGGTTAACCACAATGCCCTGCTGCCGAATATAAATACACCGGCAACACCCGCAGGTATGAGGCTTAAAAACGTTATCCACATAATGCTTGCGGTTGAGCCCTTTTTATGAATATGCGGCGATACTGATAATAATAATTTTTTCTCCATGCTCACCTTAGATTAATCCTGATTTAAAACCGGATATTCCCGGTAACTAACAAGCTAAATATAATACCTCTTAGCCCAAGGTCAATTATCGGCGCAAAATTTCCTGCGCCTTTTGCCTTATTGAATTAATTACCGCACCCGAAGAAACGGTTGCCCCGGTAATCGTATCAAATTGTTCACTGATATTTTTATCTTTAAACTGAGCAAGGAATTGATCATCCTCAATGCGCGTGCCGATCCCCGGCGTTTCCCGGTGCTCCAGGATTTTAGCGGCAATAATATCCCCGCCCGGGTTTAATGAAACAACTGTCCTTATGTCATCGGAAGAGTAGCCACGTGCCTGAGTGATAAAAACATAAGCAATAAGATTGCCTTTGCTATCCTTTGCTTCATAAAAAACAAGGTCATTATTTTCAATCTTCTCGATTGTTTCAGGGGCAAAGGGAAGGACCTCCTCGATTGCCCTCTTCTCTGCTAACCGGCGCTGTTCGATAATGCGCGGTTCGGTAATCTTAAAAATCAACGCCAAAAATCCCGCAGAAATTAAACAGACTAAGAAAAGCACAAAACTAAACCTTGCTATATCTCGCATTCTTTATAAGCGCTAACCTATAGGCGCATACAATGCGGCATAGGTCAACTTAATCCGCCAAACAGGTTTATTCAGCCCTTAGTTTGGCAAGTTTTATTGACTGCACTAAATTTCGCTTTGCCGGACACACATAAGCACATAACCCGCACTCAATACAGTCCAATGGGGAATAATCTTTGGCTAACTCCCAATTATTGCGCTCAACTGCCAGGGAAATCAAACAAGGCTCGAGGTTCACCGGACAGTTATACAAACATTCCCCGCAGCGAATGCAATTATCTTCTTTATATGTTTGAACCTCCCTGCTGCTTAACAAAATAACTGCGCTGCTGGTCTTAATTATCGGAACCGTATCAATATACTGGGCAAAGCCCATCATTGGCCCGCCGATAATTATCTTAACAAAATCCCGGGTTAAGGGCTGGCAAAACTCAATCAATTCTTTAATCGGGGTACCAATCGGCACAAGTAAATTCTTAGGATTCCCCAGACACTCGCCGGTTACGCAAACCACCCGCTGATAAAGGGGCTTATTCTTATAAACTGCTTCATATATTGCTAATGCGGTGGCTACATTCTGCACTATGACCCCTGCATCAAAAGGAAGCTTACCTGAGGGAACCTCTTTTTTTAAAATATTTTTAATCAGTTGCTTTTCACCACCCTGTGGATACTCAGATTTAAGAACCGCTAATTTAATCGACGCCTTACCCTTAAAAGAACTAAGAATCGAATTAAAAGACTTTATTGCTTCAGGCTTATTATTCTCAATAGCAATGTAAATTTGCTCGACCCCTAAACAACGCACAATCAGCTCAAGGCCTTTAAGGATCTGATCAGCCTTCTCAATCATTAATCGGTCATCGCCGGTTAAATAGGGTTCGCATTCTGTGCCGTTTAGGATAAGTGTATCCACCGGCTTAGAAGGATTTAATTTAATATGCGTAGGAAAACCTGCGCCCCCCATGCCTACAATGCCGGATTCTCGAACAATCTGCCTAATTTGATCAGGGGTTAATTTATCAGGATTGAGATTATCAGGTGCAGAATATCTTGGAGCAGGCTTGATCCCCCCATTAAGCTGGGGGCGATCAGACACTAAGGCATCAATAACTATTGCCTTACATATCCCAAGAACAGGATGCGGCCAGTTTACTATAGCGCTTACCTTACCGGGGATAGAAGCATGGACACAGGCAGATACTAATGCATCAGAACCGGCTATTTTTTGACCGGGAAAAACCT
>JBDRHJ010000010.1:0-21773 GCA_043816835.1 Candidatus Omnitrophota bacterium | reverse complement strand
TATACATGCGATCATTCATTGCCGGGGCAATTAAGACCGGGGCATGCACTGCCATAATCATCGTAGACAGTAAATCGTCGGCAATGCCATTAGCAACCTTGCCGATAATGTTGGCGGTTGCCGGGGCAATTAAAACCAAGTTCGCTTTCTTTGCCAAAGATATGTGCTCGATCTCCCAGTTATCAGGAGCGGCAAATTCATCCCAGTATACCCGCCCGCCGATTAAGGAAGAAAAAACCTGCGGCGAAATTAATCGCGTGGCATTTTTGGTCATTACCACGCTTAAACAAAAATTAGAATTCGCAAGCTGGCGGGCAATCTCGCATGCCTTATATACGGCAATACTTGCAGTTACCCCCAGTATGATATTCTTAGGCTTCATGCTTCAACCTTTAGGGAATTCTCGTATTAAATAACCCGCGCCTGCGGCCACAGTTAGAACTTCTGCCGGCATAAGCAGACGGTAAAATGGAACCCACGGATAAACCCATGGTCTTCTGCAAAAGCGGATAAGCCTGTGTTTGAACGCCAAAATCAAAACCTGCTTTTTGGGTATGCCTATTAATGCTGCCCAAAAGCAGGATTGCATTTTTAGCTTGTTACTTGATTCTCACCTTCCCGCTAGCAATCTCCAACAATGCTATAGAGGCTGGTTTACGTAAGGAATTCCCCGAAATCAGGCTTGGCTGCCCTTCAACAAGTTCCAGGGTCCTTTTTGCCGCAAGCACTACCAGTTTATATATCGAGCCGCCTGATTTATCTAAAAGCTGCTCTATTGGTATATAGTCCATTGAATTATTTCCCTCGCCTCCCTGATTGCCTTATTTAAATTATCGTTAAGCAGGCAATAATTATAACGCTTAACATGGGTTAGCTCTTTTTTGGCCAATTGCATCCGCCTACGGACCTCTTCAGCGGTGGTCTTATTAGAGCGGCTTAAAATTCGTTGTTTTGCTACGCTCAAAGAGGGTATTTTAACAAAAATGGTTATTGCCCTTTTTGGGTATGTCTGCTTAATAAAAGAAGCGCCCTTGATATCCAGACAAAGGATAGCATGCAGGCCATTCTTTATTGCCCGCTGTACAGCACTGCGGGACGTGCCGTAATCATAACTTAAATAACGCGTCTGTTCAAGGATTTTTTTTGCCTTAAGCAAGCCCTGAAATTCCGTCTTTGAAACAAAGAAATAATCCCGCCCCTGTCTTTCCCCCTGCCGCTTTGGCCGGGTGGTAAATGAGGCGGGTTTAATAAGCTTGCCTTTTAACTGCGGCTGTTGAAGCAAGCGCTTGGCTATGGTGGTTTTACCGGAACCCGAAGGCCCGGAAATAACAAAAATAAAACCCTTTTTTACTTTATCCCGCACTTTTTTAAAATACCCCTTGCCGAGATTCGGCCCACGCAAAACCACGGGACTCATTCTACGTTCTGCACCTGCTCACGCATCCTCTCAATTTCACTCTTCATACTTACTATCCTGCCGGAAATAAACGAATCTATTGATTTTGCCCCGATTGTATTTGTTTCCCGCTGCATCTCCTGAAGCATAAAATCTAATTCCTTGCCAACTGCCTTTTTATCGTTAAGCCGCTCCAGGAAGCTTTTTAAATGAAAATTCAGGCGGACAATCTCTTCATTGATATCTGCGCTCTTGAGAAAACTATTCTTCTCGATATCAGAATCATATTTTTTTAGCCGCTGTTTAGTTACCTTGTTAAATCTTGTATTTACTGCCTTTAGCATTGCGTTTATTCCTTTTGCCCTTGCCCGCATGTCCTGATAAAGCGCCTTTCCCTCCTGGCGGCGCCTTTGAATAAGCTTATCCAGGGCTTCATTTAATAAAGGCTTAATCTTCGGCCAGCCAACAGATAATGAAGACTGAGATTCCATATTCCAAATACCCGGCAACCCCATTAATGTGTTAATGTTAATATCCTGCTTAAGGCCGAATTGCCGCGATACTTTTTTAAGCAAAGAATGATATTCCTTAATTACGCGCGTATTCAATCCCGGCTTCTTAAACTGGTAAAGATTTACTTCTAAGCGACAGACAATATGCCCGCGCTTGATGCGTTTGGAAATCTCGTCCTTTAACTTGCGCTCCAGATACATAAAACCATCAGGCAGATGCAAAACTGCGTCGAAATATCGATGATTAACACTGCGAATTTCCAAATTTACCTTCCCCAGAGGGGGAATCACTTTCCTTGCCCTGCCAAATCCGGTCATGCCTTTAATCATTTTTCATCTCCAATACGCCTTATGCCCAGGTTATTAATTTGTGCTCATTCAGGACAATCTCTTTTGTTTCATACAAATCAACAATAATCTCCTCCGGCTTAAACCAGAGCTTAATTTCCCGCTCAGCATCATTTTTATTCGCAGAAATGTGAACTACATTTTCATATACCCCTGATGTAGTTATACGCCCATAAGCCCCTCGAATTGACGTAGCCTCTGCCTCTTCAGGATTGGTTGCCCCGCTTAAGCTGCGGCATTTAACAACCGCGCCTTCCCCCCAATAAGCCAAAGCCATTACCTTGCGGCGGTCATGAAGTTCGCCGCGGATATATTTCATTAATTCCGGAAAGAACGCCTCGCCCTTAAGATGTGCATAATGCGTTTCTGCCAATTCCTGGGTAACCCGCACCATCTTTGCCCCCACGATTTCCAATTTAGTCTCTGCAAGCCGGGTTAATATGTTGCCGGTTAAGGATTTTTTTAAGCCGTCGGGCTTAATTAAAACTAAAGTCGCTTCAATCATAGTCACACCCCTGACCTGTATATGTTTTTTATTTAAGTTTATTAAAAATGCGTTCTAAATCTTCCCTAGAATAAAATTCAACTTGAATACAGCCGCGCTTTCTTCCTCGCGAGACAATAACCTTTGTGCCTAAAGACTGCTGTAATTGCTCCTCCATTGCCAACAGGTATGCATCTTTAATCTTAGAAGCAGGCCTTGTTTTCTTTGCCCCCTTATGCCTTTTATCGCGGATTAAATTCTCTAACTCACTTACTGACAATGAGTTAGCAATAATGTGTGCGGTTAAGTCTTTCTGAGCTGCCGGCTCATCAATCTCCAACAATGCCCGTGCGTGCGCAAAAGAAAGCCTGCCTTTTTTGATTTCTTCCTGCACCTCTTGCGGCAACTTCAACAACCGCAATATGTTAGTAATAGAAACCCGCGCCTTTCCAACAATCTCTGCAAGCCGCTCTTGGGTAATTTCAAATTTATTAATTAAATATTGGTAAGCCTTGGCTTGCTCAATTGCATTGAGATTCTGTCTTTGGATATTCTCAATTAAGGCCAATTCCAGGGATTGTTCATCGCTTGCATCCTTGACCATTGCTGGTATCTCATTTAGATTCAATAACTTAGCAGCACTATACCTGCGCTCACCAGCAATTAATTCATATCCTTCACCCCTTTGACGCACTAATATTGGCTGAATAATGCCATTTTCCTTAATGGATTGCACTAATTCTTCTAAGGTCTGGGGGTTAATTTCTTCCCTTGGCTGAAAAGGATTAGGCTTAATCTGATCCAATCTTAAAAAAACAACTGTTTTTTGCTCTGCAACATCTTGCTGCTGAGGTATTAACGCACTTATGCCCTTTCCTAACCCCCTTTTTTCCATAAGTTATTCTCCTTGTGTAATAGCTTCAGTTCCCTGAGGAACATCTTTTATTGGCTCAGTAACTAACCCTAAAATTTCATTAGCTAATTCTTGATATTTTTGCGCGCCCACAGAATGCTTATCATATAGAGTAATTGGCTTGCCAAAACTAGGGGCTTCTGTTAATCTAATATTACGCGGTATGATTGTTTTATATACCTTTGGCTTATGCCCAAAACTGAATATTTCTTCTTGTTGAAAATATTTCTGGACCTCAGCAATAACCTGATTAGTAAGGTTAGTGCGAAAATCAGCCATAGTAAGTAGTATTCCTTCAATGCTTAAATTAGAATTAAGATTTTCGCGCACAAGTTTGATCGTATTCATTAATTGAGTCAGGCCTTCTAATGCATAATACTCGCATTGAACAGGGACTAATACAGAACCTGATGAGCCTAAAGCATTTACAGTCAAAAGCCCCAATGAAGGCGGTGAGTCAATAAAAATAAAATCATACTGATGTTTTTGGCTGTCTAATGTCTTTTTTAAGCGATATTCCCGGCCAATCATCCCTACTAACTCCACTTCTGCGCCAGTAAGGTCTAAATTAGCAGGGGCAATTTTAAGATTTTTTATTGCGGTTGGCAAAACAACATCTTCTAGCTTAGTGTCTTCAATAATGATATTATAGGTACTTTTGTTAATTGAATACTTATCAATGCCTAAGCCGCTAGTTGCATTGGCTTGGGGGTCTAAGTCGATTACAAGCACTTGTTTACCGGCTTCTGCTAAGCAAGCACAAAGATTAATTGCTGTGGTGGTCTTGCCAGTCCCGCCTTTTTGATTACAAACTGCAATTATTTTTCCCATAATGTTCCTCAAGGAACGTTTTTAGTTGGAATTGCCGTAACCCTTACTTTGGCTGGCTTTATCCCAGGCATGCCAAAAAGGCCTTTTTCGCCTTCAGACAATATTTCAATCTTGACCTGGCTACGCGGCAGCTTTAGCTTTTTTAGGGCAATTTCTATGGCTGCCCCAGCGGTTTTTCCTTCTATTTCAATGCTTAATTGGCTCATTACTAACCTTCATTTTCATTTGGTTAACAAACATTAGGACGCCGTTTACAAACCAATATAAAACCAGCCCTGAGGGCATTTTATAAAATATAAAACCGAATAAAATCGGAAAAAGAAAACTCATCATCCGCTGCTGTTCGCTGGATGACCCAGACATTGCAGACATTGTTGTTTTTTGCTGTAAAAACATAGAAATTGCCATTAAAATAGGCAATATATTGATTTCCGGGGAGGCAACTAACCGATCAGGCATGGATAAATCCTTTATCCACAAGAAATGAGCCCCTTTTAGTTCAATAAAACGTATTAATGCCTGATATAAAGAAAAGAATACAGGAATTTGTAAAACCATAGGTAAGCATCCGCCCAAGGGATTAATTTTGTACTTGCGGTAAAGCTCCATGGTTTCCTTGTTTAATCTTTGGGGATTATCTTTGTAAGCTTTGCGCAATTCTTCAATTTTAGGCTGCAATTCCTGCATTTGCTTGGTTGAACGCATTTGCTTAATCGACAACGGCATAAGCACAAAAAAGATTAAGATGCTTAAAATAATAATTGCTAATCCCCAGTTGTGTACAATACGGTAAAAGAATCTTAGGGTGCCTAAGAGCACTTTAGCAATAGGGTCAAAAAACCCATAATACATTACTTCTTCAGCCCCGCTGGAAAATGCCTTTAAGAATTCTGTTTGTTGCGGACCAAGATAGATTTGATATTGCAGGTGTCCGATTTGGCTGGGCAAAAGATTAATCATTGGCCTTGATAAAAGCAAATTACTATTTACCCGATCCGGCCGTATAATCTGGAGTGTTTCAGGATATGACATTGGTATAATTATACCACAAAAATAACGGTCCCGAAAGCCAAAAAATTCTCCGCTATGCTGAACCCGCGTTTCTTTGTTGGGTTTTAATCGGAGCATCCTCTCGGGCTGTTTAACAAAAATCTCTTTAAACCGAGCGTCTAATCCTCGAGAATCAAGGCTTATTGTGCCTAATATTAGCCCGGGAGGATACGGCAATGGCTGTTCAGAAAGATTTTCGATTTCAATATCCAAGGTAATTACGAAACTAGGATCAGAATAATTGTAATGCTTAATAATTCTCTTTTGACTATCCTGATAAACAAATATTGCTTCCTGAGAGTTAAGTGTCTTTTGGGTAAAGACTAAATTTTCCCCGGTTAAATAAAATCCTTGCCCTAAATCAACTTCATAATCGCTGTATTGCGAAAAAATTATTTTTTTAAGCGAGGCAGAAGCTGGGTTAAAAATTAATTCCCGGTCATGAGAAAATACACTTACAAGAACTTCATTTTGGACATCTAAAGAAGCTGCGGGGAGGGAGACCTGGGTTTGCTCAGGGGTAAAAACATTAGGAGAAACCTGGGGGGAGTGCTCTGTAACTCCTTGTTGTTCAATAGGATAGAACTTTTGCGCCATCTTTGCCCAAGTAAGCATTACCAGGAAAGACAAAGCAACTGCTAAGATAAGGCGTTTATTCACTGTGTATCCTTTCTGTATTTATAAATGCTGTGTTTTTAAACCTAATGCGTAGTCTTACTTTATTTTTATTCTCAGGTATCCTTAAAAGAAAAAATAAAGAAAGGAGGGAGAGGGACATATATTATTTTATTGGGTCAAGGCCCTGTCTGCCGGAAAACGGATGGCACCTGAACAAACGACCCAGGGAGATGAATGACCCTAACATAAGCCCGTGTTTTAGAATTGCCTGTTTGCTGTATTCTGAACAAGTCGGGTAAAAACGACAAGAATGCATCAAATACCTGCTGATATGGCGTTGATAAAAATTCAAAGCGCCAATAATAAAACCGGCGGCCAATCTTAAACGCAAAGCCTTTTTCTTCCTTTCCGGCGTCGCCGCTTCAAAACCGCCCTGCCTTGAGCAGACTTCATTCTCTGACGGAAGCCGTGCTTACGCTTTCCTTTAATATTACTCGGGGTTTTTAAATTCTTTTTCATTAAACATGCCTTTCTGTTGAAGTGTCAAAAAAATTCTCGAGAGCCGTATAAGAATGCCCGATCTAGTGTTACAGATTATAACACAAAAGTTCATAGCGTCAAGTGAAATGAATATGCAATAACATTAAATCACCCGCGCTGCCTTAAATATAACCGGCGGTGAACAATATCTCTTTTTAAGTTCAGTACAATTCGTTCACCGGGTATGAATTGTTCTTGCCCTGTTTGAAAATAATGCTATAATGAACACCCTCACAGATGGGCCTTTAATCTTAATGGTGCAGCGGGCTTAATGTTTGTTAATGCGTATTATATTTTGCGGCGCAGTGAAAATCTATTTTGTTGCCCGCCTGTGAGTATGATTATATTATCTGTATATATACGGCCGGGGTAAGAAAAAATATCGTTTGCAGGGCTTGTAATTTCTAAAACTTCTGCTATAATTAAAAAGTTGTTGCTTATATTAAGTGTGTTTTTAAGTCAAAAATAAACACCTGCCTGTGGATAAGCTGTGAAAACTGTTAATAAAGCCTCATTTGCTAAAATCTGGCAAGATTGCCTTCCCGAACTAAAGAAGTCTCTTGGGGAAACCACCTTTGATACCTGGATTGCGTCTTTAACCATTAATGAAGAGTTGTCCCAACAGGCTCAAAAACTCATTCTGGAAGCCCCTGACCCATTTTTTAAAAACTGGGTATTTAAAAATTACCTGCCCATAATCCAAAAGGTACTGGAGTCAAAGCTATCCACAGGGCAATCTGCTTTAGGAGTAGAAATAAAGATGGCTTCTGGGGATCGCTCATCTGCTCCACCAGCTGCCCCGACAGCCACCCCGACAACTGCCCAGGAGATAAAAATTAAGGATTTTCAGAATCAATGGTTTGGTAAGCAAAACGAGAGTTTTGTTTTAAATCCGCGCCTTACCTTTGAGCATTTTGTTGTCGGCCCTTGTAATCGCTTCGCTCATGCCGCTGCCCTGGCGATTGTTGAATTACCGGCACGGGCTTATAATCCGTTTTTTATTTATGGCGGCGTTGGATTGGGCAAAACCCATCTTATGCAAGCAATTTGTCACCACATAAGAAGCACAAACAAGGCAACAAAAATATGTTATATCTCTTCGGAAAAATTTACCAATGAATTAATCAGCTCTATCCAACACCGCACAACTCCGGCGTTTCGCCAGAAATACCGCAACATGGATGTATTGGTTATAGATGATATCCACTTTATTGCCGGCAAAGAAGCTACGCAGGAAGAGTTTTTCCACACGTTTAATACGTTGTATGATGCCCATAAGCAAATTATTATTTCTTCAGACCGGTCGCCGCGGGAGATTTTGAAACTAGAGGAACGCCTTGTTTCGCGTTTTAATTGGGGCTTAATTACAGATATCCAGCCCCCGGACCTGGAAACACGCATAGCAATACTTAAGAAAAAAATTGAGAAGGAACCAATTGATATCCCTGATCAGGTAATATTTTTTATTGCCCAGCTTATCACAAGAAATATTAGAGAGTTAGAAGGCGGATTGGTGCGGGTTATTGCCCGTTCGCTCCTCGAGGAACGGAAGATAGACCTGGAATCCACTAAAGAAATATTAAAGGATTTTATTTCTCAAACACAAATGCCGATTACCTTGGATAAAATTCAGACATGCGTGGCAAACGGATTTGATGTTCCTTTGGTAGAACTAAAAGCCAAACGGCGCAACAAAAATATTGTTTTGCCCCGGCAAGTGGCAATGTATTTATGCCGCCAGCTTACTGAAGCGTCTTTACCTGAAATCGCCAGGTTTTTTGGGGGGAAAGACCATACGACAATACTATACGCTTATAAAAAAATAAAATCGTGTTTAAATCAGGATGGTAACTTAAAACAAAAGGTTATTAGGATTGTTCAAGATATTAAGCGGTAACTTAGTGTGTTTATAGGCTTTATTGATAATAGGGTGTTCTTTAAAAATGAGAAGGTTGGGGGTGTGTAAAATTTTTAAGATATACAGTGTTTGTTGACACGTTATTCACAAGGGTTAGAAACCATAACCTGTATTTATAAAACACCTTATATTCCGATTAACAGATTTGAAGCGTACCTATTACTTATATTACTACTTTTAATATAATAATATAATATAAGAATAATAAAAAAGAATACCTATAAAAAGTAAGAAAATTACTTCACAAAAACATTTATGCGATTTTTAGTGGTTGGAATGACGTTTTTTAAAATTCCATACCATAAACTATTAAAATTAACGCATTAAAACAATGCAATACCCGGAGGTAGAATGAAGCTAAGTGTAAATAAAGCCCATTTAGTCAAAGGAATTCAAACCGTACAGAATATAATTACCCAAAAATCAAATCTACCGATATTATCTTATCTTCTACTTGAAGCCCGTGATGAAACTATACATTTAACTACCACTGATTTGGATATCGGGATAACCTGTGAAATACCGGTTGACACAAAAGAACCAGGTGTGATTGTTTTACCGGCAAAAAAATTCGGGGATATTATTAAAGAATTTCCCGAGGATACGATTAATATTAATACACGGAAAAACAATCTTACCTTAATTGAGTCAAAACAATGCCAATTTAAGCTAATGGGTTTACCGCATGAGGAATTTCCCAAATTACCCCAATTTACCAATCAGGAAATAATTAAACTTAATCAAAGTGATTTTAAAGAAATATTATCATTGGTTTCTTTTGCGGTTTCTTCCGATGAAACACGGTATGTTCTTAATGGGATTTTATGTCAAATCGATAAAAATAATATTAATATAATCGCTACCGACGGAAAAAGGTTAGCCTTTTGCCAAAAAAAACTAACCCAAGGAATAAATAAGTCCATCGAAATAATTCTTCCTTTAAAAACCATCCATGAATTAAATCGCAGCTTATCCGAAGAAGGAGAATTGTTTTTAGGCATCGGAACAAACCAGGTTTTATTGGATTTTGGCAAGATTCAGATTATTTCCCGCTTAATTGAGGGGGAATTCCCCGATTATAAACAAGTTATACCGCCAGCCACATCCAATAAAATCAAGATTGACCGGGAACAATTTTTATTAGCTATAAAACGCGCCTCTTTATTAACAACAGTAGATTACCAGGCAGTTAAATTCGAGGTTTTTAAAAATAGATTGGTTATTTCCAAATCAACGCCTGATGTCGGTGAGTCGCGCGAAGAGTTACTTTGTGAATATCCGGGCAAAGATACGGTTATCGGTTTTAACCCTACCTACTTAATCGATGTCTTAAAAAATCTTCATAATCAAACAGTAGAGCTCGAGATAACCGACAGTGAAAAGCCCGGGGTTATCCGCACCAACGGGTATATTTACATTGTTCTTCCTATGAGATTGGTGTAGGGTTTATCTAAATAACACAACTAACAAATACGCGTCCATGGAGCATATTAAGGCTACCGCGGAAAAATTAATTAAACAGTGGCGGGACAAAAAACAGACGGAGAATCCGGATACCTTAAAAGATAACCTAAAAACATTCTTGACTAAACAGGAGCAAAGGCATATAAAGTATTACTCATTAAAAGATTCACAGATTACAATCGGGGTGGATTCTTCTGCCTGGCTTTATACGCTTAATCAAAAAAAAGCGCAGTTATTAAAAAACCTGAATAAAATATCGGGGCAGGAGAACAAGTTTAAACAAATCTATTTACAATTAGATGCCAGCTAAAAAAAACCATAATAAAGAAACAAAAGTAGCCAAGTCAAAAACCGGGGCGAAAAAAGACCAAAAAATTACCCCGCAAAAAGACAAGGTTTACGATGCAACTAATATTCAGGTATTAGAAGGCACCGAAGCAGTGCGCATGCGGCCGGCGATGTATATCGGCGATACAGCTAACCGGGGGCTGCATCATTTAGTCTATGAGGTTGTTGATAACAGCGTAGATGAAAAACTTGCCGGGTTTTGTACCCAAATAGACGCTGCCATTCATACTGATAACAGCATTAGCGTGGTTGATAACGGCCGGGGTATTCCAGTGGGGGTGCATAAGACCGAAAAAAAGCCGGCATTGGAAGTAGTCTTAACCACTCTGCATGCGGGGGGTAAATTCGATCATCGCGTATACAAGGTTGCCGGCGGGCTGCATGGCGTCGGGGTAAGCGTTGTTAATGCGCTCTCAGAATGGCTGGAGGTTGAAGTAAAAAGAGACGGGAAGATTTACCACCAAAGATACAAAAAAGGCAAGGTAGCATCCAAAATGACGGTGGTAGGTAAAAGTAAAACAACAGGAACAAAGGTTACTTTTAAGCCCGACACAACAATATTCCAAGTAACAACATTTTCCTATGATACCCTTTCACAGCGCCTAAGGGAATTAGCCTTTTTAAATAAAGGGCTTAAAATAAACCTGGAGGATGAGCGGGCTGATAAAAAAGCAGTATTTGAATTTAATGGCGGGCTTATTTCTTTTGTAGAATACCTCAGCCGGAATAAACACCCCCTGCACAACAAGGTTATTTATTTTGAAAAAACCAAAGACCAATTGGTTGTAGAAGGGGCATTGCAATATAACGACGGCTATACAGAAACCCTGTTTTCTTTTGCCAATAACATTAATACCATTGAAGGGGGAAGCCATCTTTCGGGATTTAAATCAGCATTAACCCGCGCGATTAACCAATATGCCAAAAACAGAAACTTAATTAAAGACGGCGAGGTAGGAATTTCCGGGGATGATGTGCGCGAGGGGTTAACCACTGTTCTTAGTGTGAAGCTGCCCAATCCTCAATTTGAAGGCCAAACTAAAACCAAGCTCGGTAACTCTGAAATTGAAGGCGTGGTATCCTCGGCGTGCTTAGAGGCCTTAAGCACATATTTTGAAGAAAATCCTTCTGTTGCCAACAAGATTATTGAAAAGGCGATTATGGCATCGCGGGCGCGCGAGGCAGCAAGAAAGGCGCGTGAATTAACCCGGCGTAAAGGTGCCCTGGATTCAGCAAGTTTGCCGGGCAAGTTGGCTGATTGCTCAGAAAGGGATCCTGCTTTATGTGAGCTTTACATAGTTGAAGGGGATTCTGCCGGGGGATCTGCTAAAATGGGGCGTGACCGGAAGTTCCAGGCAATCTTACCGATTAAGGGCAAGATTTTAAATGTTGAGAAGGCGCGGCTAGACAAAATTCTTAGTAATGAGGAAATCCGTACGATTATTACTGCCTTAGGTGCAGGGATTAGCCAGGAATTTGATATTAGTAAATTAAGGTATGATAAGGTCATTATTATGGCTGATTCAGACACAGATGGCTCCCACATTCGTACACTGATTTTAACGCTTTTTTACCGCCAAATGACAAAATTAATTGAAGATGGGCATGTTTATATTGCTCAGGCACCGCTTTTCCGCATAAAAAGGCGTAATCGTGAAGAGTATGTCCAGACTGAGGATCAAATGAACGAATTGCTTTTGGATATCGCTTGCCAGGACTTGAGTTTAACCCGCTTAAAAAATAAAACTACCTATTCTGCAAAGCAATTTAAGGATATTTTGCACTTTTTGGTTGATATAGGGCGCATTGGACGATTCTTAGAGAAAAAGGGAGTGAACTTTACAAATTACCTCTGTTCTAGGCAACCAAAGACCAAAAAATTAGCTATTTATCAGGTGAAAATGGAGCAAGAAGCCCATTTTGCCTATTCTGACCGCGAATTAGCTCGTCTGAGGTCAAGCGCAGACAAGGATAAAGAGCCGGAGGTGTTGGAAATCTTTGAGGCAGTTGATGTTGGGGAAATTGAGAAAGGCTTGCATAAGTTAGGTTTAAGCCTGGAAGACTATTATTTAGAAGATAAGCCGAAATTTGAGATCGAGAAACAAACATTTAAATCCCTTAAAGAAGTCTTAAATTTTATCATTCAGGAGGCACGCCGGGGTATGACTATTCAAAGATACAAAGGTTTAGGCGAGATGAATCCCGAACAGCTTTGGGAGACAACTATGGATCCTGAGCACCGGACACTCCTGCGGGTTAAACTAGAGGATAAAGTAGGTGCGGACGAGACCTTTACAATTTTAATGGGCGATGAGGTCAAGCCGCGCAGGGATTTTATTGAAGCCTTCGCCCACAAGGTGAAAAATTTAGACATTTAGCGAGGACATGGTATAACACCGGGAGAAGTTGTGCTGGGATATTGAGCAAAGGCGAAGTGTTAGTTTTTAGTTGTTAGTTGTCAGAGAAAAAAAGTCATACGTTTTAAGTCATAAGTCATAAGAAGGTCGTAAGTTTTAAGTCATAGGTTGTAAGTTTGGAAGCTTATGGCTTAAGACTTAGGACTTATGACTCTTAAGCCCCGAGCAAAGCGAGGGATGCGTGTATACACAAAACGAAAAAATAATTCCAAGGGATATTGA
Organism: Candidatus Omnitrophota bacterium; assembly: GCA_043816835.1. Lineage (GTDB taxonomy): Bacteria > Omnitrophota > Gorgyraeia > Gygaellales > JAHJCI01 > JBDRHJ01. The sequence goes on along the minus strand of JBDRHJ010000010.1, from coordinate 8,712 downwards.
GGAAGAAGTAAAAGATTCCTATCTTAATTACGCAATGAGCGTAATTGTCGGCCGGGCCCTTCCTGATGTTAAAGACGGCTTAAAGCCTGTGCACCGGCGTATTCTTTATGCAATGTATGAGGACGGGCTTTTGCATAATCGGCCCTTTCGTAAGTGCGCAACCGTTGTCGGTAATGTAATTGGCCGCTATCACCCTCACGGGGATCTTGCAGTTTATGATGCCCTGGTGCGTTTAGCCCAGGGTTGGAACATGCGCTGCCTTTTAATTGACAGCCAGGGTAATTTCGGATCAATTGACGGCGATCCGGCAGCTGCCTATCGTTATACCGAAGCGCGATTAAGCACAATTGCCGAAGAACTGCTTGAGGATATTGATAAAGATACTGTCAGGTTTACGCCGAATTTTGACAATTCCCGCTCTGAACCTTGGGTGCTTCCCGGGAAGTTTCCCAATCTCTTGGTTAATGGGTCTTCAGGGATTGCTGTGGGCATGGCTACTAATATGCCCCCGCATAATCTGGGAGAGTCTTTAGAGGCAGTGATTTATCTTTTAGATAACCCAAAAGCAGAGATTAAAGAATTGATGCGTTATGTCCGGGGGCCGGATTTTCCCACCGGTGGCTTGATTTGCGGGCGCGATGGGATTAAGAGCGCTTATGAAACCGGCAGGGGAAAATTAATCATAAGGGCAGTTGCTTCTATTGAACACCAAAAACAAGGCAAGGATTTAATCGTAATTACCGAGATTCCTTACCAGGTGAATAAATCCAACCTGATTGAGTCAATCGCTCATTTGGTCGACGATAAAAAAATTGAGGGGGTTTCGGATATACGTGATGAATCAAACAAGGACGGCATCCGGGTAATTGTGGAATTAAAACGCGACGCTGAACCGCAGATAATCCTAAACCAGTTATTTAAGCATACCCAACTTGAAACCACTTTCGGCATTATCAATTTAGCTTTGGTGGATGGGCGGCCGCACGTATTAAATTTAAAGCAACTGCTTGTATTTTTTATCAATCATCGCAAAGAGATTATCCGGCGCAGGACCCAGTTTGATTTAGACAAAGCTCAAAAGCGCGCGCATATCTTAGAGGGCCTAAAGATTGCCTTAAAGCATATTGACCGGATTATCAAAGCAATCAAGACCTCCAAGAATACACAGGAAGCAAAGAATAAGTTAATCACGCAATTTGGCTTAAGCGAGGTGCAGGCGCAGGCAATCTTAGAGATGCAATTGCAGAGATTGACCGCGCTTGAGCGCGGCAAGATCGAAGCAGAATATTTGGAATTGATTAAAAAGATAGAGTTTTATAAATCTATTCTTGCCTCGGAGAAAAAAATCGAGGGGATTATTAAAGAAGAGTGCCGCGAGCTGCAGAAGAAATACGCTGACGAAAGAAGGACCAAGATTGTGGCCGAGGTTGAGGATATTGAACTAGAGGACTTGATTGTCGAAGAGGATATGGTTATCACTATTTCGCATTTGGGTTATATTAAGCGCCTTTCAGTGAGTAGCTATCGCCAACAGCGCCGCGGCGGCCGGGGCGTAACCGCAATGGAAATCAAGGAAGAAGATTTTGTGAAACACCTATTTGTTGCTTCAAGCAAGAATTACCTCCTGGTTTTTACCAATAAAGGCAAAGTCTATTGGTTGAAAGTTTATGAGATCCCGGAAGTTTCCCGCACAGCAAAAGGCAAGGCAGTGGTGAATTTGCTTGGCTTAAGCTCGGAGGAAAGAATTAGTTCCGTATTAGCGGTTAAAGAATTTAGTGATGATCAATATCTGATTATGTGCACTAAGGATGGGCTGGCAAAGAAAACAAGGCTATCTTGTTTTAGTAACCCCCGGCGGGCAGGGATTGTAGCGATTACACTGGGAAAAGATGATGCCCTGGTTGAAGCAGGCCTTACTAATGAGAATCAAAGCGTCCTTCTGGCCACGCGCCAGGGGCGCTCTGTGCTTTTTAAGACAAAGCAAATCCGGGATATGGGCAGAGCAGCGCGGGGCGTGCGCGGCATAAGGCTTGGGAAGAAGGACGAGCTTGTTGATATGGAAGTGCTTGTACAGGAAGCAGAGAAGATGAATCGAACATTGCTTACGGTTACCACGGGGGGTTTTGCTAAACGTACGGTTTTTTCTGAATATCGCTTGCAGGCGCGCGGGGGGAAAGGCATTATTAATATAAAGACAACTTCGCGCAATGGCGAGGTTGTCGGCGTTGCTTCAGTAAGCGATGATGACGAAATTATGGCAGTAACTCGCAACGGGATGATTGTGCGCTGCCCGACCAAAGATATTCGTCAAACCGGGCGCAACACACAAGGCGTGTGCTTAATTAGTTTAGGTAAAGGTGATGCAGTTGTCTGTGTTGCCAAAGTAGTTGCAAAAGAAAATTAGCCGCAATATAATGCGCTTCTTTCAGACTTTAAGAAACGAACAAAGAAAGATAATAACTAATTCAACGAGTACACTAATTTAACTATTTACAACTAAATTACGACCCCATCGTCTCCCGCCCAACAGTTTTTATAGCAGATGGCGGGATTCCGCAGAAATCCGGAAAGCTGGATGCGGGATAGCCTGGTTAGGACAAGAGCTTTTTCCCGGCACGATTGTTTTTATTGCATGTGCCGGGATCCCGCCGCGTACAGTAAAACGATAGCGTCGGGACAAGCTCACAAGTTATAGAAGAATACAAGCAAGACCGATCTTTTAGAATATCAATATAAACAGAACTACGACCCCATCGTCTAGCCTGGTTAGGACAAGAGCTTTTCAAGCTCTCGACACCGGTTCAAATCCGGTTGGGGTCGCTTTTAATTATACGTGCCAACCGGGAGCTAAGTGGGTTCTCCTTCGCAGCAAAAAATGCTGCTCAGGATTAATTCGCAGACGGCCTTTGGCCTACAATTTATGTTTCGCTAAGGTTTCAGAGCTCCATAAATTGTCTGCTCATTATAAATCCGGTTGGGGTCGCTTTGTTATATAAGTGTTGCCCCGACAGCAAAGCACGTCGAAAATTTATTCTAAATTTTCTCGTTGCTATCGGGGATAATTCGCGCATATGACTCGAGGTCATTAATCCCCTTCTTCTTGCTTTCGCAAGGAAGCAGAGGGGATAATTCGCGCATATGATTCGAGGTCATTAATCCCCTTCTTCTTGCTTTCGCAAGGAAGCAGAGGGGATAATTCGGCCATACAACTTATGTCGCTAACGCTCCATAAGTTGTGGCCTCATTAAAGGAGTAGACGCAATGGGAAAAAATATTATTTTTTATCTGCTTATTTTTGGCTTAATTTTCACCTATGGCTGCGTTAAACAAGAAGAAGACAATATCGCGGTTAGAATTAACGAATATACAATGTCGTTGGATGAATTCAATCAAGAGCTGGCAAATTCCGGCTATTCTGCAGAAGGACAAGGCAGGGAAGGCTTTTTAGGGGATTTGATTAACCGCAAGGTCATCCTTCAGGAGGCTGAGCGTATGGGATTAAACAAAGAGCCGGAATTCTTGAGAGAAATCGAGCGCTTTTGGGAAAAGACGCTTTTAAAAAGCATTATCGACCGTAAGTCTAAACAGCTCGCCACAGAAGTGGGTGTAGGCGAAGATGAGGTGCGGGCCCGCTACGATGAAATGGTTAATAGCAACACAGCCCAAGGCTCCTACGGGCAAGCCTATGAACAGATAAAATGGCAACTTTCAAGGGAAAAGCAGGTAGCTGCTTTTGATGATTGGTTAAAGGGCCTGCACGAGCAAACAACAATCGAAATTAATAAGGAATTATTAGGGATAAGTGAAGCTCAAACTTATACAGCAGAGTAAACATAAGTTTGCCGGCGGGGTTAAATTCGCGCTTATAATTAATCCTTGGCATCTTTGATGTCAAGGGATGTTCGCTCATTTAAGGAGGAAAACAATGGCTAAGAAAGGGAGTTTTCGCCGCGCCTATTTTATCGAGAGAAAATTTCAGACAGGGTTTATCTTAAAATTTTCTGCTTTAGTGGCCATCGGTTCATTGCTGACCGGCGTCCTGGTTTATTTTTTAAGCCAGAAATCAACCACGGTTGTCTTTGAGCACAGCCGTGCATTGGTTAAGTCAACTGCGGATTTTCTTCTGCCGCTTTTGCTTCAGACAATTGTTGTGGTTAGTATCATTGTAGCAGCCTCGACGGCAATCCTTACCCTTTTTATCTCGCATAAAATTGCAGGGCCCCTTTACCGCTTAAAAAAGGAATTAAGCGCAATCGCTGTCGGGGATTTAGCAGGCGGTTTTTCTTTACGCAAGGATGACCAGCTTCAGGATATTGCCAGCAGCCTAACAACAATGGTTAAGGGCTTACGCGACAGGATCGGGGACCTAAAAAATAACTGGCGCAACCTTAAAGACAATTGGGAGGCCTTCTTAAGCAAGGATTGCCCTCAGGAATTAAAGCAGGGGCAGGATATCGAAAGGTTACGCAATATAATCGTCCAGATAGATAAAGACCTTAGTTACTTTAAGACGCATTAAAACTTAGCTAATGAGAAAAGCGGTAGTTTTAGTTATTTTTTTATTTTGTTTAACCAATATTTGCTTTGCCCAGCTTAATGAATTTGCCCAGGTTGCCCAAAGCAAATATTTTATTATTTATTCTCAAGACGAGGCAGATTTGCTGAAGTTAGCCCAGCGGCTTAATATACGCTCGGAATATCTTTTATTAGAAGGCGCTTCTTTAAGGCAGGAACAACTGCAGGATTCCCTGGGGATAATTGTCGATGCAATATTTTTAGAGGCAAGCGATGTTTTGCATATGTATCTTTACAAGTTTAAAGGCAATATCCGCATCTGCCAAAATCAGGAAGAGCTAAAAAGATTCTTTGGCGAATTTTCTCACGGGAAATTAAATGCCCCTGCTTTTTATGCGCAGAGCACAGACTCTATTTATGTTAATCCGCAGAAAATAAATCCCCAAATCCTCGCCTACGAAATTGCTCATATAATCATTGCTCACTATTTTGCAGTTTTACCGCCCAAGGAGGTTCGGGAGATTTTGGCCAAGGATGTTGGTTCGCGAATAAGGAAGTTGGCAAAATAATGTGCGGCATAATCGGCTATATCGGCAATAGGCAGGCGCAATCCATATTACTAAACGGGCTTAAGCGTTTAGAATACCGCGGCTATGACTCTGCAGGCGTCTGCTCCCTCGGGAATAATAAAACCGGCCTTTCTGTCAGCAAGCTCCCTGGAAAAGTCAAAGACTTAGAACAGCTTCTAAAGGACAAACCCCTTGTTGGCTCTCTTGCATTGGCTCATGTAAGGTGGGCAACCCACGGCCTGCCCAATCGCAAAAACGCCCACCCGCATTTAGATTGCAAAAACCAGCTTGCGGTTGTGCATAACGGCATTATTGAAAACTATCTTGAGCTTAAAGAGCAGCTGATTAAGGCAGGCCATAAATTCAGAAGCCAGACCGACACAGAGGTAATAGTCCACCTAATTGAGGATTTTTATAAAAATTCCTCTTTAGAGGAGGCAGTACGTAAAGCAATTAATATGCTTAGCGGTTCATTTGCCATCGCGGTAATTTCAAAAAATGAGCCGGATAAACTTATTGGGGCGCGTTTTGGCAGCCCGCTGATTGTTGGGCGGGGGCGTAATGAGAATTTTTTGGCTTCCGATATCCCGGCAGTTATTGACTACACTAAGGATATAATTTTTTTGGAGGAGAGAGAAATTGCGGTTTTAACCAGGGGCGATGTGGTAATCCGTAATTTTGCAGGCCGCAAAATTAATCACAAAACAACCCGGATATCCTGGGATGCCAAGCAAGCGCAAAGGGGCGGGTTTACCCACTTTATGCTTAAGGAGATACATGAGCAGCCCCGGGTTCTTGAGAATATTCTTTCGCGCATTACGCAAGGATTGCCCTCGGCGCGTAATCCCCGGATTGATGGTTCATTGTTCGAGGAGATAAAGATAACCCGGGACGAATTATCCAAAATAAAAAATATAGCAATTATTGCCTGTGGTACTGCTTTTCATGCCGGGTTAGCAGGCAAGTATATAATCGAAGACCTGGTGCGGATTCCGGTAAGCGTGGATTTATCCAGTGAATTCCGTTACCGCCAGATTATTCTTGATAAGCACACCCTGGTGGTTGCAATAAGCCAATCAGGGGAAACCGCAGATACATTGGCTGCATTGCGCCGGGCAAAGGCAATGGGGGCTAAGGTTTTAGGGATTTGTAATGTCTTAGGCTCAAGCCTTACCCGCGAATGTAACGGGGTAATTTATACCCATGCCGGCCCCGAGATTAGCGTTGCATCAACCAAGGCCTACACTGCGCAGCTGGCAACTTTATATTTATTTGCCCTTTATATTGCGGGGATCCGCAGAAAAATCCCTGCGCGCCTAATCCGGGATTACCTGAATAAACTCAAGCAAATACCGCGGCTTCAGCGCAGGATTTTAGATAAGCATAAAACAATCCGCCGACTGGCTCGTAAGCATTCGCATTTTGGCTCATTCCTTTTTCTGGGCCGCAACATAAATTATCCTTCAGCCCTGGAAGGGGCGTTGAAGTTAAAAGAAATTTCCTATATCCCTGCCGAAGGTTATGCTGCCGGAGAGATGAAGCACGGGCCAATCGCGCTTATTGATGAATACCGCGCAGTTGTTTGTATTTGTGCCAATTCCGGGTTTTATGATAAGATGTTTTCCAATATGCAGGAAATTCACGCCCGCCGCGGCAAGATGATTATCCTTGCTGCCGAAGGCGACAAAAAGGTAAATCAGCTTTCCCGGGAAATTATATATATTCCTAAAATCGATGAATTCTTCTCTCCGCTTTTAACGATTCTCCCTTTACAATTATTAGCTTATTTTATTGCCATTGTGCGAGGCTGCGATGTTGACCAGCCGCGCAACCTGGCAAAGAGCGTTACAGTTGAGTAGGTTATAGGGTTATTGCGTTATAGGGTTATAGGGTTGAACCCAAGTAGCCCAATAACCCAGGCAACTCAATAACGAATATATGCTATATATAGTTGCTACCCCAATAGGGAATTTAAAGGATATTACGCTGCGCGCAATTGAAATATTAAAATCAGTAGATTTAATTGCTTGCGAAGATACGCGGCACAGCCGCATCCTTTTAAAGCCATACGGAATACAAACACCGACTACCAGCTATTACCAGCACAACCGGTTTACCAAGGCAGAGTACCTGCTAAAGAGATTAAGGCAGGGCGATGATGTCGCGCTTATCTCGGATGCGGGTACGCCGGGGATTTCAGATCCCGGCTACCACCTGATTAATTTAGCAATCAAAAACAATATTCCCCTTACGGTAATTCCCGGGGCAAGCGCCTTAATTACAGCCCTGGTTCTTTCCGGAAAACCCGCCCACAAATTTATTTTTGAGGGATTTCTGCCCAATAAAACCGCGGCCCGCTGCCGGCGCTTAGGTGAATTAAAGGGATTAGATTATACCTTTATTGCCTATGAATCATGCCACCGCATTATTGCCACCCTTGACGATATTCAGGATATATTTGGGGATATTCCGATAGTGGTAACGCGGGAGTTAACCAAGAAGTTTGAGGAGGTTTTGAGAAATAGGGTTAGCCAGGTAAGAGGGCATTTGGCAAAATCAAAACCCCGCGGCGAGTTCGTAATCATTATTTAACCCCGTTAGAGAGAATTCTCTAACGGGGTAAAAGCAGGTTAGTTTTTTGTAGGTTAGAAGCTGAGGCAGAGGCGCGCAGCGAGCTGTAAATCATTTGCGCCATCAGAAATGCCAGCGGCAACCCCGGCTTTAACAAATACATACTGATTGATTACATAACCGGCAGTTAGCGCCCCGATGCAGACATTATCATTAAAATTACGCTCAAACTCTACTTCCCCGTAAAGCTCAGCATAAAGGTAGAGTTTTTCTCTGAAGCCTGTGGTAAGCCCGAAGCTATATATAAATACGTCATCCGACGCTTTTCCGCCGGTAAAATAATAGCCCAAATTCAAATCAACCCAGAGATTCTCTTTCAAGGTCTTGCTCAGGATACCGTTAAGCCAGACATCCTGATCTCCGCTGCCTAAGGATTTCTCGTCATTGCCGGAACTGGTAAAAACATCAACAAATACGGCAAGGGAAGGCAAGAGGTTGGTTTCTTCAAAAAAGCGGTATTTGCTTTCTATTTCAATATCCAGAAAGCCGTTTGTTTTCGTATCCCGGTCATAGTTGACATAGCCATAGGGTATGGTTATGCCGATATCCCAATTATCTGCTAGCCCGTAGAGCATATATAGGTATAATTTTGTCTCGCGCACCCTTGTTTTATAGTCATTGTCATAGTCATACTGCGTGTCTTTGTAATAATTAACCCAGTATTCAACGCCAAAATGCCCCTTATCGGTTGTTGAAGTATCATCAGTAAAAAGTGCAGCTATGGCAGGGGAGGTAAAGGCCAAAAGAAAAATTAAGCAGAGCCCAATCCTATTTAAACGCATAAGGATATATTAGGCGTTGGTTTTAAATTTGTCAATAATTCTTTATAAAATTCAGCACCAAAAATACTTGACAAATAACAGGCTTTTGATAAAATCCTTAAGATAGAAATTATTATAAACAACCTACAAGAAAATCATTTCATGATAACTTTTGGGCGATTTTCAGTGGTTGGAATTTATTTTTGAAATTCCATACCATAAATTAACAAAGGAGT
>JBDRHJ010000009.1:0-2475 GCA_043816835.1 Candidatus Omnitrophota bacterium | reverse complement strand
TTTTGGCTAAAGGATTCTACTGCCTTACCCGTAGATAAAGTTAGCGCCTCCTGGGCGATTTTTCTCGCTTCTTCAATCGTTACCGAACGGATTATATACTTTATCTGCGGAATGGCTGAAGAAGGCATGCTGAATTGATTAAGCCCCATGCCCAAAAGGATTAATACCATTACCGGGTCACCAGACATTTCCCCGCACATCCCTACAGTGATATTACGAAACTGCCCTGCCTCAATAACGCCTTTTATCATACGCAGCACTGCCGGATGGGTCGGTTCATAAAGATAAGCAACCTTCTCATTACCCCGGTCAACTGCCAATGAATATTGAATAAGGTCATTGGTACCGATACTAAAAAAGTCCGCTTCCTTTGCCAGGAGGTCGGCTGTAATTGCTGCTGAAGGCAGCTCAATCATCACCCCCACCTTAATATCTTTATTAAAAGGAACGCCTTCTTTGGTTAATTCCTGTTTGCATTCTTCAAGTATTTGATTTGCCTGCTCGAGCTCTTCGATTCCGGAAATCATCGGGTACATCAGATTCAACTTCCCGTAAGTTGACGCCCGTAATATCGCCCGCAGCTGAACCTTAAAAATATCCGGGCGCGCCAAACAAAATCTTATCGCCCTCCATCCAAGAAAAGAAGACATTTCATCCAATACCCCCAACTGTGAAATAATCTTATCCCCCCCTAAATCCAAAGTTCGGATAGTTACCGGGTAAGGATTAAGTGCTTCGGCAACTGACTTATAAGCCTGGAAATGTTCTTCTTCCGAAGGCAGGCCTTTGCGGTTCATGTAAAAATACTCCGTACGATAAAGGCCGATTCCTTCTGCGCCGTGCAATTTAACCGAAGGTATCTCCTCGGGCAATTCAATGTTGGCAACAATCTTTACCCGGTAATTATCCAAGGTTTCTGCCGGCAAATCTTTAACCTGCAGGAATTTTTCGGTAATGTGCTTAAACTTATCTTCCTCTTGGTAATAGGAATTAAGTGTTTCCTGATCAGGATTTATAATTACCAAACCTGATGAACCGTCAAGAATCAGCAAGTCCCCGGTTTTAATCCTTTCGGTTGCCCGGCGAAGCCCTACTACCGCGGGGATCTCTAAAGACTTAGCCATAATTGCGGTATGCGATGTTTTACCACCTACATCAGTAGCAAATCCGCAAATATTTTCCCTATGCATCATTGCAGTTTCAGAAGGCGATAAATCATGGGCAACCACAATAGCCTTTTTCTCCAAATTAGCTAATATTTTCAACCTGCCTTCTTTACCCAGAAGATTGCGCAGGATACGCTTACCCACATCATTAATATCGACAACCCTTTCTTTAAGATAATCATCTTCAATTTTAGAAAAAACCTCGATATATTTTTTCAGGACTTCTGAAAATATATATATAACGCTTAATTTTTCATTTTTCAGCCGCGAGATAACCTCTTCAATCAGCATGCGGTCCTCAAGAACCAGGAGGTGTGCTTCAAAAATCTGCGCTGATTCCTTGCCCATTGCTTCAGAAATTCTCTTTTGTAAATCGAGAATTTCATGCCGCGTCCGAATAAGCGCCTCTTCAAAAAGCTGAATTTGCACCGGTATTTCTGAATCGGTAATCGCATGCTTAGGAATTATCCATTCCTCGCGACCCAGCATAAACGCCGGGGCAATCACTATCCCGGGAGAAGCGGCTATACCTTTAAGTTTTAGAATTTGATTCATTTTCCTCTACCAATCCTTCTAGTTCTAATATTGCACTTTCTGCGTCACTGCCCTCTGCCTCAATGATAATCCGGCTCCCTTGTTCAGCGCCCAAGGTAAGAATACCCATAATTGACTTGCCGTTAACGCGCTGATTATCTTTTTCCACAGCTATATTGGAATCAAACTTATTGGCTGTTTGAACGAATAAAGCCGCCGGCCGCGCATGCAAACCAAGCTTATTCTTAACCACAACTTCTTTTCTTATTTTAGTCATTAAATGAAGTCCCAACCCTCAGGTTCAGTCTTATCAATTTTTCCCCTTGTGGCGCAATATCTAAAGGCCAATTAAATACCAGGCATAGCTCTTGATATGTTTTCTCAATTCCGGTATCCGAATCTGAAACCGTTTCTATCGGAAAGTGCCAAATGGAAGCAGAAAGGTTCAAGTTAAACTCAAGGGAAATCCCGCTCCATAGATCATTAACCTTTATAGAATCTGCCTCAAGCCCTGCCTGCCCCTTACTTAACTGATTATCAAAAACCGAAAGATTAAATTCTACGCCAAAGAGATTCCTTAGATAATCCGAAGATTCATTTTTAATCCGGTAGGCAAACGTCAGATCATTTCCGTTTAAGGCAATCCTTTTTATAATCTTAACCGGAGAAGACGAGATCTTACCTGACCTTGTAAGCTTAAAAGCGGCTTTATTAATATTTTTGCTTTGCGAATCAATTTTATAATGCCCTTGAGTAAAATCGCCTAACTCTTTAT
>JBDRHJ010000008.1:0-8183 GCA_043816835.1 Candidatus Omnitrophota bacterium | reverse complement strand
TACGGTTGCGGAGTATTTGCTGAATTTAGGTTACGAGGTCGTAATTTTCGACTCATTCATTAGAAAAGGGGTTGAGCATAATATCGGCCGGCTAAAGGATGCATCCCGCAACTCTAAAGGGCTGGAAATAATCAGGGGTGATGTACGCTTTGATTATGATTTGGAAAAAGCAGGGCCTGTTGATGGCATTATCCATACCGCAGCAAATCCGGGGATTAGGTGGAGTATGCTTAATCCGCGGTTTGATTTTGATACAAATGCCTCAGGGACATTAAATGTCCTTGAGCTGGCAAAGAAATTAGGCGGCGTACCGGTGATCTATTGCTCTACTAATAAGGTTTATGACGGGGAGAAAATAAATGCCATCCCGATAAAGGAGTCAGAAACACGCTATGAATATGACAGCCCGGATTATAAATGCGGCATTGCGCCGGATTTTTCAATTGATGGCGCTGATCACAGCTGTTATGGCGTAAGCAAGCTTGCGGGTGATATTTATTGCCAGGAGTATGCGCGTAATATGGGGGTTCCTGCGGTAGTTAACCGGATGAGCTGTATTGCCGGGCCTTGGCAGTTGGGCGTTGAAGACCAGGGCTGGGTTGCCTGGTTTGTTTTTGCGGCAATGACCCGAGGGACGCTGAATATTTACGGCAACGGCAAGCAGATTCGCGATGTCCTGGATGCCGGTGATTTAGCCAGGTTATTTGAGATAGAATTAAGCCAAATTAATGTCCATAAAGGCAAGGTTTATAATGTCGGGGGAGGTTTTAAAAACACCCTTTCTTTATTGGAATGCATAAATTACCTGAACGATAAGCTTAAAATAAATATCCCTTTAAAATTTCACCCTTGGAGGGTTGCCGACCATCGTGTTTATATTTCTGATATATCAAGATTGGAAAAATTCTGGCAGCCAAAAACTTCTCCTTATAAGCTTTTAGATAAGATTCATCAATGGGCAATTAAAAATCCTCAAATACTATCCTTATATAAGGTTTGATTTTATCCCTTTATTTTACCTGGATACCTATTAGGATTATATAAGATTCGTATCTCTTGTAAATTCAAAGGGATAAAGAAAATCAGGCTCAGATACAGCCAGGTAAAGCGCCCTTTTTTCTTGACAGCGACGCTGATTGGTTATATATTAAGGTTAATCTAGGCGGCAATTAATAAATAAGCCTGCCTTATTTTTAAAGTGAGTTTTTTCTTTGTTTCTTGGCGATATTTATTCCGCAGTTTTTATTTTTACCCCGTTAGCCCCGTTAGAAATAAAATTTCTAACGGGGTTAGAGAACGCAGTCTCGTTATGGGGTGAAGTTCTCTAACCGGGTTTACCTAAAAAGAAGATGAAAAAAATATTTCTGTTTTTGTGTATCGGATATGCAATCTTTAGTTTAATTGGCTGTACTTCGTTACAGCAAATTATACTGCCCAGCCCGCCTGCAGAACCTACTGTGGGTGTTCGGATTTTGCCGTTTTATTCCGGCCCAAAGGCACGCATTGCAGTCGAGAATTTTAATGTTAAGGCTGCCAAGATTAACGGCGAGATCGGGCCCGGACTATATGAGATGTTTTCGGCTGCGCTGATTAACAGCAACCGGTTTAGTGTTGTCGCGCACCAGGTTGCGGGTATAGCAAAAGATCAACAAGCGCCATCTGTTTCAGGGGAAACAGATTTAGCAAATCACCAAAGGCAAAACGAAATAAGGGTCGCGGATTTAATCATTAGTGCTGCGGTTGTTGAGTTTAAACCGCAGGCATCAGGCGGACGATCCGGCGTAGGCGGCGGCGGCGGCGTAGGCAGCGGCGTATGGGGCGGATTATCAAGCAGCGCTTTAAATAAAGCAGTCTTGGCTTTGGATATTCGCTTAGTTGATGCCTCGAGTTCTGAAATTCTTGCTGCTACCCGCGTTGAGGGCCAGGCTTCGGACATCAGCGGCGCAATTATGACCGGATTATTAGAAGGCTGGGGATTGGGCAGCGGATTATCGGTATATGCCAATACCCCCACTGAGAAGGCAATCCGTATATGTATTATTGAGGCAGTTAAGTATATTTCCCAGTCTGTCCCGACGGAATATTACAAGTATTAAAAATGTGGTTACTTAAATTAAGAATGTATCTATTGTTAGCTATCCTCTTTGGTATTATCTATTTTATAGTTACCCTAATCGGCGTTAACCTGGGTATAACCAATTTTTATTTTTATCTTATTTTTTCTTTAGGATTAATGTTTATTCAATATATGATTGGCCCCAGGTTAGTTGAGTGGTCAATGCGCGTAAAATACGTAGAAAAGAATCAATACCCCGAGCTTTATCAAATGGTTGAGGATTTAGCCGGGCGCGCCAAAATTCCTGTGCCCCGGGTAGGGATTGCACAAATTCCCATACCTAATGCGTTTGCCTTTGGCCGCGGCCTTAATGACGGAAGGGTTTGTGTTACCGCCGGGATAATGCGGGTTTTAAATAATCAGGAGCTGCGTGCGGTTTTAGGCCATGAGATAAGCCATCTTAAGAACCGCGATGTGCTTTTTATAACCCTATTATCAGTAATTCCGATAATCCTTTACCGCCTTGCCTGGTATATGTTATTTTTTGGCGGCAGGCGCAATCGTCAGGGCGGCGCAAGCACAGCCTTAATTGGTTTATCCGCCTTTATATTTTATTTTATTACCAACCTTCTGGTGCTTTATGCATCACGCCTGCGTGAATACTTTGCTGACCGGGGTTCGGTGCTTTTGGGTAATCAGCCTGCCTGGCTTGCCTCCGGTTTGTATAAACTGGTTTATGGCTCAGCCCGGGTAGATAAAAAGATGCTTAAAGAAACCGAAGGGCTCAAGGCATTCTTTGTTAATGACCCTTCACGCGCCTTAAGCGAGATTCAGGAGTTAAGGCAGCTGGATTTAGACAAAAGCGGGACTATTGATATTGATGAGCTGCAATTACTGCAAAATAAGAATATAAGGCTTTCCTTTGGCGATAAACTGCTTGAGGCAATGAGCACCCATCCTAATATGCTTAAACGCATAAAGCAGTTAAGCAAATATTCCGGATAGCCGCTAAAAAACGCTATAAGATTATCGCCGAAGGCAGTTTTCTTATAAATAACAAGATTAGGATATTATTTTATTGTTATTGCATCTTTAGCCGGGGAATTAGGCTGTCTTTAGAAAGGCCTTTAAAAAGGAGGCAAGAGTGTTAGAGCAAATTCTTCAAACCCAAATTTTTGAGAATCGCGTTCTAGATTACCTAATTTCTTTCTTTGTCTTTTTAATCTACATTCTTATTGTTTATATATTCAAAACCTGGATTCTAATCAGGCTTAAACAATGGTCGCAAAAAACCGCTAATACCCTGGATGATTTTTTGGTTGGTATTTCTGAGCGTAATCTTTTACCCCTGCTTTATTTCGGAGCTTTTTATATAAGCATCCGCAACCTGAAATTAGATTCTGTTTTAAGCAAAATAATTGATATTTTCGGTTTAACCCTGTTGACAATCATTACGATTCGTTTCTTAATTGCGGTTATTAATTACGGGCTAGAGGCTTATTGGCTGCGTAAAGAAGGGGATAGCGCTAAACAGAAAAACCTTAAAGGGATAATCACAATACTTAAAGTAGTTATTTGGGGCTTGGGTATTGTTTTCCTGCTTGATAATTTGGGGTTTGAGATTTCCGCAGTAATCGCCGGTTTAGGCATCGGCGGTGTGGCAGTGGCTTTGGCTGCCCAGGCGATTTTAGGGGATCTTTTCAGTTATTTTGCCATATTCTTTGACCGCCCGTTTGAGGTTGGCGATTTTATTATCATAGGAGATTTTTTAGGGACAATTGAGCATATCGGTATTAAAACAACGCGCATAAGAAGCTTAGGCGGGGAACAGATAGTCTTTTCTAATTCCGATCTTACCGGATCCCGCGTGCGTAATTATAAGAGGATGGATAATCGCCGGGTTGTTTTTAAGTTAGGGACAACTTATCAAACTTCCCTTGCACAGGTAAAGGAAATCCCCGCGATAATCAAGTTTGTTATAGCCAATACGCCGGATACTGTTTTTGACCGTGCGCATTTTTTCAGTTTCGGGGATTTCAGCCTGGTTTTTGAGGTGGTCTATTATGTTTTAAGCCGCGATTATAATAAATATATGGATATTCAACAGGCGATTAATTTTGCGATTAAGGAAGAGTTTGAAAGGCGCGGCATTGAATTTGCTTATCCCACGCAGACATTGCATATTAGCAGGTAGCCTCTCCGTTTTATAAAACAGCTATTTACCCCGCTAGAGAACGAAGTTTTCTAACGGGGTTTACAATAAAAAAATGAGATTTTTGATTTTGTTTATTTTATTCTTATTGTTTAGCGTTAGTTTGGGGTTCAATATTAATTTATCCATATCCCGAAGCCGATTATATGCCGAGGATATTTTCCCGGAAACCGATCTATCCCGGCAGGCGCGCACGCTTTATAACGGGGCAAAATTTAACGAAGCGATTAACGTATATCAGGAAATAATCAGGAATAACCCCGAAGACCTCAAAGCCTATTTAAATCTGGCTTATATCTATAAGGATTTAGCAGATTATAAACCGGCAATCCGGATTCTTAAAGAAGTTGCCCAGCATTGGGATGATTTAGGTCCTCGAAAACTTCTTGCCCAGCTTTATTACCTTAGTGCCAAGCCGCAAGAGGCGATTAATTATTTTAAGCCGTTATTATCTTCCAGCCCTAAGGATCCGGAGCTTTTATTCTATCTCGGGCTGTGTTATGAGGGGCTTGGCAGATTTAGCGCAGCCGAGGATTATTATCGCAAGGCAATTAAATTTGCCCCTAATCATATGTTGGCATATCTGAAACTGGGGGATATTTATTATCAGAAACAAAGGCCTAAGGATGCATCCAGGATTTACGAGAAGATAATTTCTTATGACCCAAGTAT
This sequence comes from Candidatus Omnitrophota bacterium, assembly GCA_043816835.1. Classification (GTDB taxonomy): domain Bacteria; phylum Omnitrophota; class Gorgyraeia; order Gygaellales; family JAHJCI01; genus JBDRHJ01. Next base: position 3,243 of record JBDRHJ010000008.1, on the reverse strand, counting down.
TCCCAATGTCCGTCAAAGACTTGCAGAATGTTACGTAAAATTAGGCAAGTTACCGGAAGCTTATCAACAATATGCCAAATGCATAGCAATTAGCCCTGATGACGAGCTTTTGCGGGAAGACTTGAAACAATTAAAACAAAAACTGGGCAAGGATTTTTTCAAACAAAAGGAAGTATCGACCGACGAGCAGCGTAGAAAGAAATTACCCCGCGTTAAGCCTTCTATTTCTGCTGCTAGGGCCTATGAGGTAAAGGTAGGTATTGTTAAGGTTAAGGATTCAGTTAAATTCAAATGCGGCAGCGATTTTACGATTATTGATAAACAAAGCAATGATTCCCTTTTTGAGGGAGGGAAAGAAGTAATCTATTTGTTAGCCTTTAATAAAGAGAACGGAAAAATCCAGTTAAGGGACCAGGAAGGCAATATGCTCTTAGTGGATTTGGTTAACCCTTTCCTGATAAAAAATAAATCCGAGGGTTATGTTATTTCTATTTTTGATATTCCTTTGGGCGAGGGTAATTTTTGGGCCGGCTGGTATGATCAGCAATATCGGGGGATGATTGAGGTAATTCCGCAAGATGATCACAGTTTACAGTTATTGAACCTGGTTAATCTGGAAGAGTATCTCTACGGTGTTTTACCGTCAGAGATGCCGGCTAATTGGCCGCAGCAGTCGTTGGAGGCTCAGGCAATTGCGGCAAGAACCTGGGCACTAAGGAATAAAACCCGGCATAATCATGAGGGATTTAATTTTTGCAATACGGTTCATTGCCAGGTGTACAAGGGGGTAACAACAGAGACTCTAGCTACTAATAAAGCCGTAGATGACACAGCCGGGATTATGCTTACGGTTAATAATCAGTTGATTGATATTTTCTACTCTAATAATTGCGGGGGTTTTACGCGCAACGGGGTATCAGACAGCCTTTCCCTGGATTTTAAATTCCCGCTTTCCCCGTTACAATTAGAGGACTGGCTAAAGGGAGAGCCGGAGGCATTTTGCAATCTAGCGGCAAGTAAATCAGCAAGTTTTCGCTGGATGAGGCTATATAAGCATAAAGAATTACAGGCAATGCTTAGTGAATCCGGGGTTGATCTAGGGGAGATAATCAGCATTATTCCTCAGGAACGCTCAGACAGCGGCCATTTAATCAGCATTGCAATTAAAGGGGTTGATGATACTCAAATAATTAAGGGTGAGAATAGCATTCGAAAAATCTTTGGAAATTTACGTAGCAGTGCATTCAAAATTGAGGTAAAATATAATCAGCAAAATCAGCCGGAGGAATTTATTTTTTATGGCGGGGGATTTGGCCATGCGCGCGGCTTATGTCAGCTTGGGGTAAAAGGCATGGCGCTTAAGGGTTATAATTACCTTGAAATTCTCAGGCATTATTATCCGGGCGTAGAGATAAAGAAAGTGTATTAGTTGTTAGTTATTAGAAAAAAAGTCATAGGTTTTAGTAGTTCATAGTTCATAGTTTTTAGTTGTTGGATAAAAAAACATAAGTTAGAAAAACAGAAGAAAAGACAGAAAAGATTTATATTATAATTATGCTCTGTGTTCTCAACGGTTATTTTTAAAAGACTCTGTGAACTCTGTGGTTAATTTTAAAAAGGATATAAATGAGCAAGGGTTTTAAGGTTGGCATAGCTTTGGGCGGCGGCGGTGCGCGGGGGTTTGCGCATATCGGCGTAATAAAGGCCCTTAAGGCACATTCAATCCCTATTGATTTAATTACCGGAACAAGCATGGGCGCAATCGTAGGGGCTACTTATTGCTTAAATCCCGATGTCGATGCCTTAGAAAATAAACTTTTAAGGACAATAGACCGCCCGCAGATTAAAAAATTGGAATCGTTTTTTGCCATTACCTCGGAAGAAAACCACCAGAATTTTATTATTCAGAATCTTTTAAGCAAGATTAAGGACCTTTGTCTTTGGAATTTACGGGCAGCTAAGAAATGGGTTGTTCGTACCGAGCCGATAGTTAAGGTTTTAGAAGAGCTTTTTGACGATAAGAAATTCTCGGATTTAGCAATTCCCTTTACTTCTATAGCAGTAGATTTGAATACTGCTTCGGAAGTCGCGATTAAAACAGGCAGGATCCTGGATGCAATCCTGGCTTCTTCTTCAATCCCGGGTATATTTGCACCGGTAAAATTCGGCAATCATTTATTGGCTGATGGCGGGGTTTTATCTTCGGTTCCTGCAAGGCAGGCGCGTATTCAAGGCGCAGATTTTGTTATCGGAATAGATATAAATACCAGTTTCCCAAAGAAAGAGCTGCGAACCGGGTTGGATGTAATGTTTCAGGCAGACCAGATAAAGACTTCTTATTTAAATAAGCTGGATTTAACTTATTGTGATTGTGTTATTAAGCCGAATATCGTTAATGTTGACTGGTCGGAATTTTCGCGAGGGCCGTTTTGCATACAACAGGGGGAATTAGCAGCTTTAAAGAATATCGCAGGAATTAAAAGTGCATTGACAAATAAAAAGCGGTTTTATCATTTAAGACGGTTGTTTAAACGAAAAAATCCTTCTTTATTATTCACCCCGCTAGAGAAAGCCACTCACAAAGTCGGTGGCGGGAAAAATATAGACATTGACGCTTAAAATTACCGTTAGCCCCGTTACAAAGGAACTTTCTAGTGGGGTCAGCGCAAAACGTTAGCCCCGTTAGAAATAAAATTTCTAACGGGGTTAGAGAGCGTAGTCTCGTTATGGGGCGAAGTTCTCTAACGGGGTTCATCGAAAATAAAAAGGAGTAAAAATGAAAGTTTCTCAGGTTATGACGCAGAAGATAATTGCTGTTAACCGCTCGACTACCCTGGCAGAGCTAATTGAACTTTTCCGCCGCTTTCATAGCTTTCCCCTTGTGCCGGTTGTTGATAAGGATAATGTTTTAGTTGGCGTGGTTTCTTTTCGGCGGCTTATTGAGTCATTTCATACATCCGGCCAGGATATCCTTAGGGGAATGCCTTTTGTTGATGAGCACCGCATGGATATTTTTGATATAGACATTACCCCTGAGGTCGGCGAACTTTGCATAGTAGATGATCTTGTCCAGACAAAATTCGTAACCGTAGCGGATGATCTTTCAATTGAGGAGGCTTATCGGCTTATGCAGCTGCATCAGAGCGAACAACTTCCGGTGGTTGATTCAAAAAATAAACTTGTGGGTATGATTGGGGTATTTGATATTTTGCTTTCAATTTTCCAACAAAAGGGCGTGATTAA
>JBDRHJ010000007.1:0-2281 GCA_043816835.1 Candidatus Omnitrophota bacterium | reverse complement strand
GATAAGGTAATCTGAATAATCTTGGCATCAATAAGAACCTGTTTGGTCTGACCATCCAGTCCTTTAATTAGCTGCTCAATATCCTTCATCCGCTCAGGTAAGGTTTGTACAATTACCTGATTAGTGCGCTCATCAGCCTGAATTGAACCGGCTTTTTTTGTGTCTAATTGCGCCTTAAGCTGATCGGCTATATCTTGTGCGCGGGCATATTTTAAATCAAATATACGGATAATGCTTTTACGCTCCATTGCACTAAGCGCATCCTCCATTTCCCTGATTTTTTCTAATGTATCTAATACTAATAAGGTGCCGGAATCCTGGTCTACCAACACCCTGCCGATAGTGCTTTTAAGCATATCGAGTAATTTGTAAGCCTGCTCGGGAATTGCATAATCAAGGCGAAACACCTTAACCTGGCGCATATCGGCAAATTTCTTGCCGTAACGGGCAGTGTATTGATCCTCGGTCATTACATTGTAGATATCACCCTGTTTTTCATATGCCAAATTATTACTGCGCAGCATAATGTCAAAAACATCGGCAACCGGGACATTTTCGACCAACAGGGTAATGCGCCCGGCGACCTTCTGAGTAGGTATAATGTTTAAGCCTACCTTGGTTGAAAGAAACTTTAAGGCATCGTTTATTTCAATATCACGCAGGTCTAAAGATATTAACCCCATCTCTTTGGCGCTTACTGAAAATATCATTCCAATAAGCAAAAGGATTAATAAGAAAAAGACTGCGGTTAATTTCATGGCTATATTCCTATTAATTTTTTACGTATAAGCCTCAAGGAATAACCTTCCTGTGATAAAAAAGATATCTGCCGGAGGCGTTTGGCAACCTGCTGCCGGTTAAGCAGCCGTTTATTGCCTTCCCGCAATACCACATTTAGTAAGCCGATGTCAACATAGCGGTTTACCTTCTGATAAGAAAGGCGGTATTTTTTGGCGATTTCTTTTGCGCAAATAAATTTATTCATTATTATTTCTGCTTAAGCGTCTCCCATGTCAGAATATACTTTCTGGCGCGCTCAGCATCCGCATCGCGAGGAGCTAAAGCAAGGTATTTTTTAAAATAAGCAATCGCGGTTATTTGATCATTCTCATATTCCCCGTATATAACCCCCAGGTTATAATTAGCCTCGGGGTCATTTGGCCTAAGCTCCAAGACCTTTTTAAATTCAGAAATCGCCCGTTTATAATCCCTGGCCTGGGTATACAAAACGCCCAAATTATAATGCAGGACCGCATTCTCGTCAGGAAGCTTTGCGTATTGGGTTTTGAATATTTTATTTTCTTCCTCAAGCTTATCCTGCTCTTTCTTTAACTTCTCGTATGCTTCTTTAATTTCAGAATTTTCCTGTTTGGAATTTTGAGCCTGGCTTTCCAGGTGTTTCTTATCTTTTAGCTCCTCCTGATAATCCTTTATCTCCTGGCTATAACCCTGCACCCGTTCCAATAAAGCGTTTTTGGCAACCGTTAACTCACTAATTGCTTCCTCTTTCTTTTGAAGCGAAACAGTAAGCGATTTCTTTTCTTTTTCCAAGGCAGTATATTGTCTCTGCAAATCACCTAATTGTTGTGAAATAATAATATAATCTTCCTTTAGAAAAGTGTTTTGTTGGTTTAATTTTTCGTTTTCCTTTTCCAGCCTAACCTGCTCTTTGTATGAATCATCAAATTGCACAACAAGCTCTTTGTTCTTCTCGGATAAAGACAGCTTACTTTGATTGATTTCTTGGTAAGCTAAACGCGAATTGTCCAGTTCTTCCTTAATCTTGCTAAAGCCTTGACTCAAATCAGCCAACTCCTGCTGATTCTGGCTTTTTACCTGATTGAATTCCTTATTAAATGAAATAAATCTTTCTTCTTCCTGAGATTTTTCTGATTCAAGCTTAGCTAATTGCTGCTTGGATTGACTCAACTCTTTATTTGTTTCATTCAATTGCTTATCAAGGGCTTCATATTTATGAGAAAGCTCCCCGTAAGCTTGATTTGCCTTAACAAGTTTATTATTAAGTTGCCCGACGAGATTTTCCTTTTCCTTTTTATAATCATTGAGTTCGCTGGTAAGGGATTTTTTCTCCTGGTCGAATTTCTTACGCGCCTCACTTACCGAGGTTATCTTTTGCTGATTAGCGGCAAGCTGTTGGGTTAATTCCTGATTAAGTTTCTCAAGCGCGGCTTGCTGTTTTTGGAGTTCGTCAAGCTTGGTGTTGAGCGTTGCGTTTGTTTCTTCAAGTGAGAGCTTTTGCTGGTTAAGGCTCTTATATTCT
>JBDRHJ010000006.1:0-5688 GCA_043816835.1 Candidatus Omnitrophota bacterium | reverse complement strand
ATACCTTAAGGCATAGTTGTTCTCATATAATGGCGCAGGCAGTAAAGCAGCTTTGGCCTGATGTAAAGCTGGGGATCGGGCCTTCTATTGAGGACGGCTTTTATTATGATTTTGACACTTCGGCTGTGCTCAGTGCAGGCAAAAAAGAGGCTTTTACTGAAGCAGACCTGGCGCAGATCGAAGAAAAGATGAAAGAAATTATTGCTCAAGGGGCGCCTTTTGTTAAGGAGGATATGAGCAAGGAAAAGGCGCGCAGGTTATTCGCCAAGCTAAAAGAAGATTATAAGATTGAGCTGATTGATGCGCTCACTGATGAACAAGTCAGCACTTATAAGACAGGGGATGGCTTTGTTGATTTATGCCGCGGCCCGCACGTAGATTCAACCAATCAGATTAAGGCATTTAAATTATTGTCGGTTGCAGGGGCATATTGGCACGGGATCGAAACCAATCCAATGCTGCAACGCATTTACGGAACTTGCTTTATAACCCAGGAAGAATTAGACGAATATATAAATAACTTAGAAGAGGCAAAGAAGCGCGACCATCGTAAATTAGGGCCGCAGCTGGAAATTTTTAATCTTTATCCGGAAGAAGCCGGCGCGGGCTTGGTATTCTATCATCCCAAAGGCGCTGTTCTAAGAACAATAATCGAGGACTACTTAAAAAAAGCACATTTGACCAGGGGCTACAAACAAGTAATTACGCCGCACATTATGGAGGCTGGTTTATGGCGGACATCCGGGCATTATGAATATTATCTGTCTAATATGTACACGTTTAGAATTCCGAATGACAAACAGGATGAAAAATCAGACGGCAGCAGTGCTAATAGCCCTGGCAGCGAGTTTGTGCTTAAGCCGATGAATTGCCCGGGGCATATCTTAATTTATAAATCAAAGGTTAGGAGTTATCGAGAACTGCCTTTGCGTTTTTTTGAGCTAGGCACGGTTTACCGGTACGAAAAAGCCGGGGTTTTACACGGCTTAATGCGTGCGCGTGGGTTTACCCAGGACGACGCGCATATATTCTCTACCCCCGAGCAGCTGAAGCCGGAAATTATGGGAATAATTGATTTTGTTTTAGCAACAATGTCTGATTTCGGCTTTGTGGATTTGGCAATAGAATTAAGCACGCGCCCGGAGAAATCCATTGGCACAGACAGCGATTGGCAAGAGGCTACTGCTGCGTTAGAAGATGCCTTAAAAGCAAAAGATCTTGATTATGAAACCAATCCGCAGGAAGGCGCGTTTTACGGCCCCAAGATTGATATTAAAATAAAGGATGCCTTAAAGAGGAAATGGCAATGTGCAACCATACAATGCGACTTTGCCCTGCCTCAAAGGTTTGATCTAGAATTTATTGATTCTCAAGGGAGCGCCTTACAGCCGATTATGCTTCATCGGGTTATTTTAGGAAGCATAGAGCGTTTTATCGGCGTGTTAATCGAGCATTATGCCGGCAGTTTGCCTTTATGGCTTTCCCCGACACAGGTAACTATTATCCCGATAAATGCAACACTGCAGGATTATACCGCCCGGGTAACAGCGTCTTTGGAGAATCATTCAATCAGGGTTACAAGTGATGACCGCAATCTAACACTGGAGAAACGGATCCGCCAGGCACTAATGGAAAAGATTCCTTATTTACTAATCATTGGCGGGCGCGAGGCACAATCTCAGACTGTTGCGGTAAGACAAAGAGGCCGGGGTGATATTGGGGCAATGTCGCTGGATGAATTTATAGGCCGGCTAAAGCAGGAAGAGTCTAGTAAGGCCAAATAATGTCCGAAGCCCTAGACATTGATATAGGGCAGTTAAATGCGCATCGTCTTTCTGTTGTTGGAAAGGGATGCCCGTTGCTATAGCTTATGCTTCTCATCCGGGCGTAATCTATAGAGGCGTTAAAAGCAGGAGGTGGTTGCGATTAAAAATTACATCCGCATAAACGAAAAGATACGTGTCCCGCAAGTGCGTGTTGTTGGTCCGGAAGGAAATCAGTTAGGGGTTCTACCTATACAAAAGGCACTGGAATTGGCTGTTCAAAGCGAACTGGATTTGGTTGAGGTTGCTGCGCAGGCGGATCCGCCGGTTTGCCGCATTATGGATTTCAGTAAATTTAAATATGACCAGGAAAAGAAAGAACGGGAGTCAAAAAAACACCAGGTTAAGACTCATCTTAAGGAAGTACGGCTTAAGCCTAATATTGATGAGCATGACTATCAGGTAAAACTTAAGCATGCGCTCGTATTTTTGGCGAAGAAGGATAAGGTTAAGGTAAGCCTTATGTTCCGCGGCCGGCAGATGCAGCATATGGACTTAGGCAAAAAGGTTTTAGACCGATTTATTAATGATGCCCAGCAGGCAGGTAAGACAGAAAGAGACTCAACCAGAGAAGGCAGGATTATATCAGCCGTACTTGCGCCGCGTTAGGGTTAATCAGGATTGTAAAAAAGCATCGGATTAACATATATTGGATTAAACAAAACACCGCCTTGCAGAAAAGGGATCGGGAATGTTGTTTTATTCACCGGATAGCAATAAGAGGGCGGGACAATCAGGGGTTTCTGACAGGGGCGTATTAGCTTTTTCAGAAATACAAAAAAGGTATGAAATTAAAAACACACAAAGGCACTGCCAAAAGATTTAAGGTAACTAAATCAGGCAAGCTAAAATATAAGCCTTCCGGCAAGGGGCATTTACTTACGGTTAAGACACGCAAGCGAAAGAGATTGCTGCGTAAATCCCGCACAGTAGATTCTTCGGGCCAAAAAGCGAATATTAAGCAGTTATTACCTTATAGTAGGTAAAGGCCTAAGGGTGCGTAAGTTTAAACTATTCTGCTACGCAAAACTAATGAAAATATTAGTTTTGCTTCGCAGGAATATTCTCCGTCAGAATAGTTCCTCCGAAGCAAAAGAGGCGTTTTTATTGTTTTTGTGAAGGAGAACAAAGAAGCGTTTTAATTTTGCGCACTTATGTTTATGGTAATGTCCTGATCAATCGAAGGGAGTAAATAATATGGTCCGAGTTAAACATAGTCCGGCAAGCCGCAAGCGGAGAAAAAAGGTATTAAAAAGCGCCAAAGGTTATTATGGTGATCGCAGCAAACAACATCAGCAGGCAAAGCGCACGGTTGCCCGCGCAAAAGTTTATGCCTATCGTGACCGCCGGGTTAAAAAGAGGGAGTTCCGCCGCCTCTGGATTGTTCGTATTAATGCTGCTTGCCGCGAGGCAGGAATTAAATATAGCCAATTTATTAACGGCTTGAAGAAAGCGAAAATCGAACTGGATCGTAAAATCTTAGCTGATTTAGCGGTTAGGGATCCCGCTGCATTCGGGAAGTTAATAGAAATAGTCAAAGGTGAGTAATGCGCTTTTAGCGCTGCCAGCGCGGTAGAAAGATTTTAATAAACCCAAGGATTGCTGCCTTAAATTTATAATAAAGTCAGCAATAGCGAATATGTATGTAGTAATTGTTGGTTGTGGGCGGGTAGGGGCAGAATTAGCCAAATTGCTTTCTAATGAAGGCCACGATGTGGTAGTTGTTGATAAGGACCCCGCATCATTTAACCGCTTAGGGGGAAGCTTCAACGGCCTCACTGTAGTTGGCAATGGTTTTGACTTGGATTTGCTGGAATCCGCAGGCATAAAAAAGGCGGGTGTTTTTTGCGCCCTTACTAATGGGGATAATACTAATTTGGTTGCTGCCCAGGTTGCCAAAAAGATATTTTCTATCCCTAAGGTTATTGCGCGGGTTTATGATCCGGAAAGGGCGCAGATTTATCAAGCCCTTGGTTTGGACATAATTAGCGGCACCAGTCTTTTTGCGGCAATGATTCGGGATAAAATCATTGAGAGCCAGTTCTCAAGCTACTTGATTGAATCCAAGGACGTCGGGGTTTTAAGGATAGAGATTAAGGATAATCTGGTTGACCGCAAGGTTAAGGATATCAATCTTGAGGGCGAGCTTCAGGTTGCGGCAATAAAGAAGATTGAGGGGACAATTATCCCTACGCCCGAGACAATGCTGGAACAAAAAGACGTGGTTATGGCGATTGTTAAAATTGATAGCCTGGAAAAGATAAGAAAGAAATTTAAGTTGTAGGCGAGGATACCCCACACCCAGAGTTCGCTTTGGGGTGTGATTTCTGGGTGTGGGGTTAATTCGCACTTATAACTTAGCGTCGCTTCGCTCGCTAAGTTATGTGCTTATTAAAATTATGAAAAAGATGTATGTAGTGATTGTTGGCGCAGGAAAAGTAGGCTATTTTTTGGCTGAGAAGCTTTTTCGTGATAATCACAGCGTTGCTTTGATTGAAAAGAATAAGGCTGTTTGCGAGGAGGTTACCCGCAAGCTGGATATCTTGGTAATCAACGGCGATGCCTGCAGTCCCGCAGCCCTTAAGGAGGCGGGGATTGAGCGGGCGGATGTGATTGCTGCGGTTACCGGAGATGATGAAGACAATTTGATTGTCTGCCAATTAGCCAAGGAGAGGTTTTCTGTCGGCCGTACGGTTGCGCGGGTTAATGACCCCAAGCATGAAAACATCTTTTCGGAATTAGGCGTAGATATCCCCATTGATGCCACTGCGATTATCGCCAAGATTGTCGAGGAGGAAGTCAGCTTTGCTGATTTTGTGAACCTGCTTAGCTTTAAGCGGGGGAAATTGGCGATTGTGCGCGTAGATTTACCTGACGACGCCCCGGTAATTAATCAGATGGTTAAGGATATACATCTGCCGCCGGATTCGGTCTTGGTTTCGATTGTGCGCGGGGAAGAAGTAATTGTGCCTCATGGGGAAACAGTATTGGAGCCCGGGGATGACATTATTGCATTAACCATGGTTGGCAATGAATCCGAGATCTTAGATACCCTTGTCGGAGAGATGTAGGGGTATTACAAAAGTTTATCGCAAGAATAAATTTGTGTAGAGAAAAAAGGGCTTTAGGCCCCGAAGGCAAAATCAATGATTAAGCTGGTTCTTGAAAAAATCAAAGAAATTGCAATTGCAATAGCCAAGGGTTTCTTGGGGATTGTAACCGAATTAGGCTATGCCTTGGCGATTATGGCAGCGGCGTTTTTTATTTGTGTCTTATTAACCTCCTTTTAGCCTCACATGCTATTCAATCAATTTAAAAACTTAAAATCCGCAGGTATCTATAATTAATCATGTTACTTAGGCCCCAACTAAAAGACATTAAGATTGTTACCTATTATTTAGGCAATATTATTATTGGTTTGAGCTTGACGCTAGTCTTGCCGCTTATTATGGCTTTTTTCAATCATGAGACAAATCCGGCATTGGACTTCGGGATTAGCCTGCTGATTGGATTGATTGTCGGATTAATCCTTATTATTCTTTGCAAAACCGGGGAAGATTTAAACTGGATGCACGGCATGAGCCTGGTTGGGCTTAGCTGGATTGCGGCAATGCTTTTAGGGGCAATTCCTTTATATTTGAGCGGGTATTGGCAATCTTATTTAGATGCCTGCTTTGATGCAATGTCCGGCTTTGCCACTACCGGTTTAATCCTTGTGCAGGATTTAGACCACTTGTCTTTATCGCATAATCTGTGGCGGCACTTAATGATGTTTATCGGCGGCCAGGGTATTATCATTGTTGCTTTATCCTTTTTTGTACGTAGTCTTTCCGGGGCATTTAAGGTATATGTGGGCGAGGCAAGG
>JBDRHJ010000005.1:0-3655 GCA_043816835.1 Candidatus Omnitrophota bacterium | reverse complement strand
AGATTAAAAGAGCATAACAGTGGTAGAGTGCTTGCTACGAGTAAGCAGAAACCGTTAAGAGTAGTTTATTATGAGTCTTATTTAAACAAGAAAGATGCTTTTGATCGGGAGATGAAGTTGAAACATCACGGCAGTACGATTAGACACTTAAAGAAACGTGTAAAAAATAGTTTACTGCCGCCAAAAGGGCGGGGTTAATTCGCAGGCGCTTTTAATATCAAAGATATGTCAAAAGCTATAACTTAATATCTCCTTTAGTATCCTTCGGCGAAGTATCTAAAAGAAGATGCTAAGTTATCTGCTCATTAAAGGAGCGAGGTAATGCCGACTTATGAATATGAGTGCTTAAAATGCGGATATCGTTTTGAGGCATTTCAAAAAATGACCGACAATCCAATTAAAAATTGTCCTGAGTGCCATAAGGCGGTTCGTCGGCTTATTGGAAAGGGTAGCGGTATTATTTTTAGGGGATCAGGGTTTTACGCTACCGATTACCGCAAAAGCCCTGCCTCAGAAAAGGCACCGCGTCAAGGAAGTGATAGCGGACAGAAGCCTTGTCAGCAAGAAAAGGCACCGCGTCAAGGAAGTGATAGCAGACAGAAGCCTTGTCAGCAAGAAAAGGCACCGCGTCAAGGAAGTGATAGCGGACAGAAGCCTTGTCAGCAAGGTAAAGCCTGTGAAAAAAGCATTCCTTAAATATTGGTTGCCGGTATTATTTTGGGCAGGGTTTATTTTTATGGCTTCTTCTCTACCTGTCTCTTCTATACCGTATCTGATTTCTGCCCAAAATATCATATTCCATATCTTTGAATATAGTGTCCTTGCGGTTTTAGTAAGCCGCGCATTAATTTTTGCCCCTTGGATTATTTATCCGGTAACCTCTGGTAAAATGCCGGCTTGGATGATATCATTTTTAAACCTGCCGGAATCCAGAGGGCAAGTTAATCCTGCGGGCAGGTTACGGCAGTTACTTTTAGTTATTTTGATTTGCTTACTTTATGCCTTGAGTGATGAGGCTCATCAAATGTTTGTCCCCGGCAGAACTAGTTCGATGTTCGACGTAATCATTGATAGCTCAGGTATTCTCCTGGGTGCTGTTTTTTATGGTGTAGGAAAGTACCTGTGCTCGAAAGGGCATAAAACACTTTCTTAGGCTACTTAAAAATCACCTGAAAGTTATCGCCGAAGACGATTTTCTTGTCTCTTTTCAAAACAGCGTCAAAAAAATAGATAAAAGGTCCGATTGGCAAAAAATAACCGGCAGGAAAAATTACCAATCCATAAAATGACGGAAATTAAGCCATTTCCCGGGATTGTCTATAATTCCAAACAGTTACGCCAACCCTCTAAGCTTATCTGCCCGCCATATGACATAATTACCCCAGATCAAGCAATCCAGTACCGCAAGCAATCAAATTATAATATGGTTCATTTAACCCTTCCGCAGGCGGATTCCGGGCAAAACCGCCACAAAAAATCATCCCGCTGTTTTAAGGATTGGTTAAATAAGGGCATTATGCTGCAAGACAGGGAGCCGGCAATATATTTTTACCAGCAGGAATACCGGATAAATAAACGAAAATTAAAGCGTTTAGGATTTATTGCCTGCTTGCGCTTGAAAAATGATTCTTGCGTGTACGGCCATGAGCATACGCATATTGAGCCCAAGGAGGACCGCTTTAAACTTTTAGTTAAGGTGCAGGCAAATTTAGAACCGATTTTTGTCGTTTTTTCCGACCCGAGTTCTTTTATTCAAAAAACATTCAAACGATATGCGCGCTCAAATAAGCCATTAATGCGTTTTCGGGATCAAGAAAAAAACATCAATCGCCTTTGGGCATTAAGCGCGCCGGATATTTTAGAGAAGTTAAAAAAAGAAATGGGCAATAAGGTTCTTTTTATTGCTGATGGCCATCATCGTTATGAGGTATCATTGGGATATCAGGAGCTATGGCGCAACAAACTAAAACAGCGTGTCGCGCCAATTAATCGGCGCAGAAAAGGATTAAAAGACAGGGATTTTAATTATATAATGGTTTATTTTTGCCCCCTTGAGTCGCAGGGCTTAATAATCAGGCCGGTTCATCGCCTGGTAAAAGGGGTTACCCACATACCGTTTGAAGATTTTAAAAAAGCTTTCAATATAAAAATAACTAACCGGGCAGATTTTTTTGCAACAATGGAATCCAAGGCTTTAAAGCAAAGAATAGTCGGCATGTATTGCAATAAAAAATTTCATATTCTTACTTTGAAAAACAACAAATTATTGGCTAAAATAGACAAGGATTACAGGTGTTTGGATATTTCACTCTTAAATCAGGTTATCTTAAAAGGGTTATTAAAAATCGATCCGAATAACAAAGAGCGCGTGCTTTTTAATGCAAATGGCCGGGATTTAATCCGTGAGGTTGATGCCGATAATAAGGCGCTTGCTTTTTTTCTTAGGCCAGCCGTAATGGGTGATATTATGTATTTAGCAAAAGCCGGCAAAAAGCTGCCGCCCAAGACGACTTATTTTTATCCCAAGATTCCATCCGGGCTGGTGATTTATAAAATTAATAATAAATAAAAAAGCCCTTTAAATCGGTAACTAAAAACTAACAACTAATAACTGGTAACTAGTTATTAAACTAAACTATGGCCTTATTCGGAAAACCGAAGTATACAATTGTCAGGGTAAAGAAAAAAGATATCCCCGGAGGGCTTTGGACGAAATGTCCGGAGTGCGGGCAGCCGGTTTACAATAAAACCCTGGAGGCAAATTTAAAGGTATGCCCTAAGTGCGATTATCATTTTGTTTTAACTGCATGGGAAAGAATAGATTCATTAATTGACCAGGGTACATTTCAGGAGCACGATAAAGATATTTCATCAGTTGACCCGCTGAATTTTAAAGGCCCCAAGAGTTATCGCGAGAAGATTAAGCAGGATCAGGATGCAACCGGCTTAAAAGAAGCAGCGGTAATTGGCGAGGGTTTTCTGGATAAAAAACATATAATTATCGCAGTTACTGATTCGCGCTTTATCATGGGGTCTATGGGGTCAGTGGTAGGAGAAAAGATTACCCGCGCCACTGAAAGGGCAACCAGTCAGGGATTACCGTTACTGATTGTTTCTGGGTCAGGCGGTGGCGCACGGATGCACGAGGGAATATTTAGCCTTATGCAAATGGCAAAAACATCGGCAGCGCTTTATTATCATCATAAGGCCTGCGTGCCGTATATTTCCTTATTAACAAATCCGACAATGGCCGGGGTAATGGCTTCTTTTGCAGGATTAGGGGATATTATTATTGCTGAACCGCGGGCTTTGATTGGCTTTACCGGGCCACGGGTTATCCGCGACACCATAAAGCAAAAGCTCCCCGAAGGATTTCAGCGTTCGGAATTTCTTATTGAGCACGGGCTGATTGATATAATTGCGCACCGCAAAAATCTTAAGTCAACCTTAAGTCAGTTATTCTGCTATTTTACTTCATAGATTAAACTAGGAATATGCTTGTGCTGGGTGGACAATATTAAAAAGCTTTCATAAGCACGTGAATCTGTTGCGCTTCGCGATGCTTTAGCATCAATTCTGATTATTTAACGTAAAATCAAATACGAATCTATTGACAGATTTAAAAAACACACTATAATAAGCAAGTTACAACGTC
>JBDRHJ010000004.1:0-18288 GCA_043816835.1 Candidatus Omnitrophota bacterium | reverse complement strand
AGGTCTTTCGCAATCTCGGTGGCTGCGGAATCCTTCGGCTTCGCACATTCGCTTCGCTCAGTACTCCCTTCGGTCGCTCAGGACGATTCGAAGGATGGTGAGCCCTTCGACGTTGCTCAGGATGGTTCGAAGGATGGTGAGCTTGTCGAACTACTTGTCGAACCGCTCGCTCGTCGGGCTCACGCTTAGGACGAGCTCAAACATCCTCGCCATCCGAACCTTTCCACGTTCGGATTCCCTCGCTTGCTCAAGCTGCTTTGGCTAAAATCGACATTTGCTTCAAAAGAAGCAGGTTTACTTATTTTAAAGCTAAAGGTTAATTGTATGGTTTTGGTCGAAAGCGCATTAGAAGTTTTTCGGCACCTTGATTTTGTGAGGACTTTTGTCCTGGAGCAGAATGTAGTGGAGCCGAGCGGGCCCCGTTAGAGTCGAAGCCTCTAACGGGGCGGGCATGGTTTGCTGCTCTAAATATTAGCTCCAAGAGCGAGGCGGAACTCCAAGCGAAGCCCTGACTCGCTGGGGCAGGGCGAGCAGAGTTCTCGCGAAAGGAGCAAAAGGCCAAACAAATGCGTACGAGGCTAGTTGAAGAGCGAAAAAAAGAACAAGTTTATTTAAGTAGCGAAACCAGCAATATATTAATCCTTAATCCTTATTACTTAATCCTAATATGTCCATACTTATTTTTGTCGGGGTTTTAAGCATTCTGATTATTGTGCATGAATTCGGCCATTTTATGTTTGCCCGCAAAATGGGGGTAAAGGTCGAACAGTTTTCACTGGGATTCGGCCCGCGGCTTTTTAAATGGAAGGTCAAGGATACAGAATATACCATATGCGCAATACCCCTTGGCGGTTTTGTGAAATTAGCCGGTGATGATCCCGAAGAATTCAAGGGCAAGCCTGATGAATACCTTTCCAAGTCCGTAGGGCAAAGGGCAGGGATAATTTTTTGCGGCCCGCTGCTTAATTATGTTTTAGCATTTCTTTGTTTTTGGCTGATCTTTTTTTTGGGTTTTCCTAATTTAACCTGCCGTGTAGGCGGGGTAATTGACAATTTCGGGGCAAAGGCAGCAGGCATAGAGGCTGGGGATAAGATCCTTGCCATAGACGGGCAGGCGGTAGAACTTTGGGAAGAAATGCAGAAGATTATTCATGAAAACAAGCAAGCCCCTATGGTGGTCGTATCTGTCCTTCGCAATGAACAGCAATTAGAAATCCCGGTTAAGATAACCCAGGAAGAGGTTGCTACGATCTGGGGCGAGAAAAAAACAATTGGTTTAATGGGGATTAAGCCGGCAGATGAATTCATTGCCGTAAGATACGGGCCGATTAAGTCTTTGTTTATGGGCGCCGGCAGGCTGTTTAATTTTACAACCCTTACCATTAAATCTTTAACTTGGATGGCATTAGGGAAGATGCCGTTTCGTCAATCAGTAACCGGGCCGCTGGGAATATTCTATATTACCAAAGAAGCTGCCGGCCTTGGTTTTGTCCCGCTTATCCAGGTTGTTGCAATAATCAGCATGAGCCTGGCAATCTTTAATCTTTTGCCCCTGCCGGTTTTAGACGGCGGGCACATTTTATTCCTCCTGATCGAGAAAATAAGGGGCAAGCGCCTGAGTGCCCGGATAGAAAAGCTGATAACCCAAATAGGATTCAGCATAATTTTATTATTGATAATTTCCGTATTTTATAATGATTTATTAAAATACGGCGTATTTGACAAAATATCTCAGTTGTGGTCAAAATGAAAATACAGCGGCGTAAGTGCCGGGAAATAAAAATAGGCAATGTCCGTATTGGCGGCAATAATCCCATAGCTGTCCAATCAATGGCTAAGACATTTACCTCGGATTTATCCGCCACCTTGCATGAAATAAGGCAGCTTGAGGCGCTGGGTTCTCAGATTGTCCGCGTAGCAGTTAAGGATAATAAGGATGCAGCTAACCTAAAAAAAATCAGGCAGCGGATTAATATTCCTTTGGTTGCGGATATACATTTTGATAAGAATTTGGCGCTCAAGGCGATTGATAGCGGCGTTGCCAAGATTAGATTAAATCCCGGCAATATTTATAAAAGCAATGATGTTGGCGAAATTGCCGCAGCAGCAAAGCAGGCGCGCATACCTATAAGGGTGGGGGTTAATTCCGGTTCACTAAGAAGTTTAAAGCCGCAAGGGACAGGGCGCAAGTTTGGGGATAAAAAGCATGCGACACAGGATATGCGGATGGCAATTGCAATGGTTAGAAGCGCCTTGGATTATATCAAGCTCTTAGAAGGCTTTGGATTCTACGATATTATTGTCTCTTTAAAGGGATCGGATATTTTTACTACCATTCAGGCAAATGAAATAATCGCACAATCTTGTGATTATCCGCTTCATTTGGGGGTGACCGCAACCGGCCCGGCACTCGAGGGGGCGATAAAATCAAGTATTGTTATTGGGAGGTTGCTTTTTAATGGCATCGGTGATACAATAAGAATATCACTTACTGATAAAGCTACAGAAGAAGTCAAGGCGGCTTATCACATTTTATCCGCATTAGGTTTAAAAAACCGGGGTCCCGAGATAATTAGCTGCCCTACCTGCGGCAGATGCGAAGTAGATTTAATAAATATAGTACGGAAGCTCGAGTCCTCTTTAGCTGCTTTTCCGGTTCCTAAGCCGGCAAGCCGCAAGGCAAGGCAGGCAAAAAATCCGGTTAAGATAGCGGTAATGGGCTGTGTAGTTAACGGCCCGGGTGAAGCAAAAGAAGCCGATGTAGGGATTGCTTTTGGTAAGAAGGAAGGATTATTATTCAGTAAAGGCAGGCCGATAAAAAAGGTTTCCCTGGCTAAATGCGTAGATGCGTTATTGGCAGAGATGCCTAAAAGGTAATCGGATTTAGGCTTAATTTTTAAGCAGGGCTAAGATTATAGGCAAATGTTTTGGTCAAAGGTATTTATTCCGACGTTAAAAGAAATCCCACAGGAAGCTGAATCAATAAGCCATCAATTGATGTTGCGTGCAGGGCTTCTGCGAATGCTGGTTGCCGGGGTTTATTCATATTTACCGTTAGGCTTTAGGGTTCTTGCTAAAATCGAAAACATAATTCGCCAGGAAATGAATTCCTGCGGGGCCCAGGAGTTATTGCTTTCTGCTTTACAGCCACAGGAGTTATGGCAGCGTTCCGGGCGTGATAAAGAAATCGGCCAGGTAATGTTTCGTTTCGATGACCGCCGCGGAAGAAAACTATGCCTTGGCCCTACGCACGAAGAAGTAATCACGGATTTGGTAAAAAATAATGTTTTTTCTTACCGGCAGCTACCGCTTGTCCTTTATCAAATCCAGGTTAAGTTCCGCGATGAGATTCGTCCGCGTTTTGGTTTAGTGCGTTCCTGCGAATTTATTATGAAGGACGCATATAGCTTTGATCGGGATGAGCAAGGCCTTAAAGAGAATTATAACAAGATGCTGGAGGCTTACAAGCGCATATTTATAAGATGCGGCTTAGGGATTCGGGTTGTTGAGGCAGATCCGGGGCTGATGGGTGGGAGTTTGTCGCATGAGTTTATGGTTCCTGCCGGAAGCGGCGAAGACATAATTTTGTGCTGTAGCGATTGTAACTTTATTAGCAGCCATGCCGGCGGCCCGGAAAAATGCCCCAAGTGCGGGGGGAAGCTGGAAAAATTAAACACCATTGAAATAGGCCATATTTTTCAGTTAGGCACAAAATATAGCAAAATTTTAAAGGCAAAGGTTCTTAATCAGGAGGGAAGCCAGGTTCCGATTATTATGGGTTGTTACGGTATCGGTGTATCCCGCTTAATCCCGGCGATACTTGAGCAAAATAATGATAAAAACGGAATCATTTGGCCTTTGGGGGTAGCGCCTTTTGAGGCAGTGATATTACCCCTTGAAGTCAACAATAAAAATATTTATCAAACCGCTATTGATATTTATGATAAACTAACAAAGACCGGACGTGATATGCTTTTTGATGACCGCGATGAGCGCGCCGGGGTAAAATTTAAGGACGCGGATTTAATCGGAATACCCTTACAGGTTATTCTCGGAGAAAAATCCCTTAAGGACAAAAAGGTGGAGTTGAAGGTTCGCCGCACCGGCCAAAGGATTATTGTAGATGAAGACCGGGTGTTTCAGGAAATTGATAAAATTACCAAAGGGGATATTAGTAAATGATTAATCAATGTCAACTTCAGGATAAGCTTAAGGCAGTAATTGGCGAGTACCTAAAAGGAGAAAATATAGTCCTGGTAAATTTAAGTTTTAAGCCCCGGGGCAGGAAAAATATTTTACGCATTTTAGTTGATGAACCAAACGGGGGGATTAGCCTCGAGCGCTGTGCTGCTTTAAATAATGCAATAACCGGGCTCTTAGCTAATCATAGCTTGATTCCGGACAATTATATCCTGGAGGTTTCTTCTCCGGGGATAGACCGGCCACTGGTAACCAGCGATGATTTTTCACGCTGCCTTAACCACAGGGTAAGAATATTTTTTCATGATTTCCAGGAAGATAAAAATGAAATCGCAGGCTTGCTGGTTGAGGTTACTGATAAAGGGGTGAGTCTTGAGGTTGATGGCCAGATTCATCATATTCTTTTCAGCCAAATCAGACATGCTAAGCAAATTATTGGAGAGATAAAATAAGGTTTATTTAGTCCATAAGAGAAATTCTCTTGTAGAGGAATGCGAGGTTTGTTAAAAATGAGCGAAGAAATCCTAGCAATATTAGAACAAATTGAAAGGGAAAGGGGCATAAAAAAGGAGCTCCTTATTCAGGCAGTGGAAAGCGCCCTTTTGTCAGCCGCCAGAAAGGTGATGAATCTTAAGCCTGAGCAGGAATTAAAGGTAGAGATAGACGTTTCTACCGGTAAAATTAAAGCAATCTGTGACGGCCGCCCGGTTACTTCTATTGATTTTGGACGCATTGCCGCACAGACTGCAAAGCAGGTAATTATACAAAAGATCCGCGAGGCAGAAAAGGATGTTGTCTTTAATGAGTTTCAGGGTAAGGTCGGCAGTATTGTCAGCGGGACGGTCTATCGTTTTGAAAAGGGCAATATTATTATTGACCTTTTAGGCAGGGCAGAGGGTATTTTGCCCCGCCGCGAACAATCGCCGCGCGAAGAATTCCGTCAAGGAGAGCGTATTCGTGCTTACCTGGTTGAGGTTAAAAAGGAATCCCGCGGGCCGCAAATTATTCTTTCCCGTGCCCAACCAAGTTTTATAAAGAAGCTTTTTGAATTAGAGGTCCCGGAAATTTATGAAGGGATTGTTGAAATTAAGGCGATAGCCCGGCAGCCGGGCGAGCGTACCAAAATTACAGTTCATTCAAAGGAAGAAAGGGTTGATGCTGTAGGGGCTTGCGTGGGGATGAGGGGCAATCGCGTAAAGAATATTGTTAATGAACTAAGAGGGGAAAAGATAGATATCGTGCGCTTTCATCAGGACGTGCGTGAATATATCTGTGCTGCCCTTGCCCCTGCCAAGATTGCGGAAATTCATTTAGACAGGGAAAAACTGCGTGCCGAAGTAATCGTTGATGATGACCAGTTGTCATTAGCAATCGGCAAACATGGCCAAAATGTTCGTTTAGCCGGCCGCCTTGTTCGCTGGGAACTGGATATACGCACCAAAGAAACCAAGCAGGCACAGAAAAAAGAAGTCGAACCGGAATTGGCTGTCGCGAAACCTAAAGCCAAAGTAAAGGCTAAAAAGGGAATATCCTTAAGCGATATGCCCGGTGTGGGAGAAAAATTATTGGAGGGCTTAAAGCAAGCCGGGTTTAAAACAATACAGGACTTAGTTAACGCGGACTTAGACCAAATCCTTGCGGTTAAAGGCGTTGGCAAGGTAAAGGCGAAGAATTTAGTCAGCAAAGCCAAAAAATTAATAACCTCAAAATGAAACCTAAAAAAAAGGATCCAAAACCTAAAAAGCAATCTTCCGATATAAAGGCTAAGGCAGCCCATTCTCTTAAGGCGCCTAAGATAAAAGCAGTTGCAAAAAAATCAAAGGCAGTAGCTAGGCCGGCAATTCAGCTTAAGACAGCTAAGAAGATACCGGTTCCCAAGATCCGGGCAGTAAAATTTACTAAGCCTAAAATCAAAAAAGGGATGACCGAGCCAGCGCTTAAAAAACCGGAAAAGCCGCCGGTAATCCAGACACCAGAACCTTCTGTTTTGCCTCTTGGATTAAAGGAGGCAGCTGTTTCCTTTAGCGCGGTTGAGGCAATAGTTAAAGAGAAGCCGGGGAAAACCCTTCCTGAAGAAAAGATAGCCGTACCCCCTCGCGAACCCGATAAAGTAATTCCCGATGATAAGTGTTTGGAAATGGATTTTCCTGTTTCGGTTAAAGACCTCTCTGTTAAATTACAGATAAAACCATCACGCTTAATTCAGGAATTACTGCGCATGAATATTTTTGCTACGATTAATCAATCATTATCAGAGAAAGATGCTCGCGAGGTATCTTTGGTGTTTGGTTTTAATGTAAAATCTGCCCCTGATAAGGAAGAACAGATGCTCGAGGTATATCGCCAGGAGGATGCCCCTGAGACCCTGAAGCTGCGTTCGCCGGTAGTGACTTTTATGGGGCATGTTGACCACGGAAAAACCTCATTATTGGACATTATCAGAAAGACAAATATTACCGACGGTGAGCATGGCGGCATAACTCAACATATAGGTGCTTACGAAGTTGTGGTACCTAAAGGTAAGATTACATTTTTAGACACCCCCGGGCATGAAGCCTTTACTGCCATGCGTTCGCATGGGGCGCATATTACCGATATTGTAGTATTGGTAGTAGCGGCGGATGACGGGATTATGCCTCAGACAGTTGAAGCAATTGACCATGCGCGGGCAGCCGGGGTTCCGATTATAGTGGCAATAAATAAAATCGACCGCGTCCAAGCTGATGTTGACCGCGTAAAAAGGCAGCTTAATGAATTGGACTTGACCCCTGAGGATTGGCAGGGTAAGACAATTACTGTCGGTGTTTCCGCTAAAACCGGCGAAGGGGTTGATGGATTATTGGAAATGATTATTCTGGAATCAGAGATGTTAGAGTTAAAAGCAAATTATCAAAAGCCGGCCTCCGGCGTGGTGATTGAGGCACGCCATGATAAAAACCGGGGTGTTTTAGCGACACTGCTTGTCGAAGACGGATCCCTGCGGATTAATGATATTTTTATTTGTGGTTTAGTGTTTGCAAAAGCAAAGTCAATGTTTAATCACCTTGGCAAGAGGATTGAAGAGGCATTACCGGGGACCCCGATTGAGGTTTTAGGATTAACTGGTTTGCCGGAGGTAGGCAAAGAATTTTTTGTTGTTGCTGATGAGAAACAAGCCCGTGAGATTATTGCCTTACGGGAAGCAAAGGAGAGGAAGCGGCGGATTCAGCCGGTAAAAAGAATATCCCTGGAAGAGCTTCATTCGGAAATCAAGCAAGGCAAAATAAAAGAATTAAAAATAATCATTAAGGCTGATGTAGGCGGTTCCTTGGAAGCGGTGCGTGATTCGATAGGCAAATTGGAAAATCCGGAAGTGAAATTTCAGATTATTCATGCCGGCGTAGGCTTAATAAATGCCTCGGATGCAATATTGGCTAAGGTTGCCAATGCGCTTATTTTAGGTTTTCATGTTCAGCCTGATGAACGGGCAAAAGAGATAATTGAACGTGAGGGCATAGAGGTTAGAACTTACAGTATTATATATGAGTTGATTGGTGAGCTTAAGGCGGCATTGGAAGGGATGCTTGACCCGAAAATAAAAAAGGTCTTTTTAGGGCGGGTTGAGATACGCAAGGTTTTTAAGCTTTCGCGTTCCGGTACGATAGCGGGTTGTTTTGTTGTTAAGGGTAAGATTTTGCGCTCGGCCACGGTTAGTGTAGTTAGAAACGGCGAGGTTGTTTTTGAGGGTAAGATATCCAGCCTCAAGCGTTTTAAGGATGATGTGCGCGAGGCAGCCGAAGGTTTTGAATGCGGAATTTCGTTAGCGGGTTTCGACAGTTATCAAGAAGGTGATGTAATTGAGGCATACGAGATCCAGAAAATTGCCAGAACGCTGTAAGGGCAAACAAGATATATCAGGTGTAAAAAGTAAGAAGAAAATGAATCGCATTTTAAGCGGCATGCGCCCCACAGGGAAGCTTCACTTGGGCCATTTGGTAGGGGCACTGGATAATTGGGTTAAATTACAGGATCAGAACGATTGTTTTTTTATGATTGCCGATTGGCATGCTTTGATGAGTGAATACGAAGCGCCTTCGGTTATATCCGAATCTATCTTTGATAATCTGGTTGATTGGTTAGCATCCGGCATTGACCCGGATAAGTCGGTTATTTTTATTCAATCTGAGGTAACTCATCATCTTGAACTTTATATGATCTTTTCCTGCTTTACCCCTTTGGGATGGCTTGAACGCTGCCCTACCTATAAGGAGCAGTTAAGGCAATTAGCCCACCGCAATATCAAGACCTACGGTTTTTTAGGTTATCCTATTCTGCAGGCAGCAGATATTCTTCTCTATAAGGCAAACAGGGTTCCGGTTGGCGAAGACCAACTTCCCCATTTGGAGCTAACGCGCGAAATTGCCCGCCGGTTTAATAATCTATACCGTAAGGAAATTTTTCCCGATCCTCAGGCTTTGCTTACTGTTTTTCCGCGGCTTCTCGGATTAGACAATCGAAAGATGAGCAAAAGTTTTAATAACACGATTGATCTTTCCAATAGCCCCGATACAACCAGAAAACAAGTTTGCAATATGGTTACTGACCCAAAAAGAATAAGGCTTAACGATCCCGGCCATCCAGAAGAGTGCAATGTTTTCAGCTATTATAAAGTGTTTGTGCCAAGTAAGGAAAAAGAGGCAAATCATTGGTGCACTAATGCAGAATTAGGATGCACGGATTGCAAGGCGGTTTTGGCTGATAACTTAATCGAGCGGCTTAATATTCACCAGAAAAAAAGAAAACTATGGGCCGGGGATAAGGCGCAGCTTAAAGGAATACTCAAGCAGGGTTGCCAGAAAGCCAATGATCTTGCAAGTCAGACCATAAAAGAAGCAAAACAATTAATCGGTATGTCCTAGTGCGCTGTCAAATTAATTTTTAATAGGACAGCGCACAGAGCAATTGAGCAATCGAAAATAGAAAATAGACAAAATAAAAAGGCTCAATTGCGGTCTAATTTCGATTTTCTATTGTTCAAAACGGCAGTTTTACCACTAAAAACTATTCTCCTTCGCAAAAGCAATAAAAACGCCTCTTTTGTTTCGGAGTAATTATTCTGACCGAGAATATTCCTGCGAAGCAAAACTAATATTTTCATTAGTTTTGCGTAGCAGAATAATATGGCTTACAAAATTAAACTTGATATATTCGAAGGCCCGCTGGATTTGCTTTTGTATTTCGTAAAGAAAGACCACCTCAATATTTACGACATTCCGATTGCCAAGATAACCGAGCAGTATTTAGCCTATATGGATTTTATGCGGCTGTCGGATTTAAACATTGCGGGTGATTTTTTGGTTATGGCAGCTACGCTTATGCAAATTAAATCCCGGATGCTCTTGCCTAAGGACGAAACAGCCGGCCAGGAAGAAGAAGAGGATGACCCGCGCCAGGAATTAGTGCAGAGGTTGTTGGAGTATCAGCGCTTTAAGGAAATTGCCTTTGAGCTAAGGCAAAGGGAACAAAAAGAACAGCAGCAATTGCGGCGCCAGCATATTGTTCCTTTTGTCAATAGAAAGCAGCTGCAAGAAGAAGTCTATTTTGAAGCAAGCATCTTTGATTTAATTAATGCCTTTACTCATGCATTAAAGGAAGTTCCGCGCGAATTATTCTATGAGGTTATTAAGGATGAGTTTACCGTGGAGCAGAAAATTCACGATATTCTTCATTTATTGCTGGAAAAAGAGGTAGTAGTTTTATTTAATCTTTTTGACCAGAGCAAAAATAAGTTAGAAACAATCGCAATTTTTTTGGCGGTACTGGAATTAATCCGCCTCAAGGAGATTGTTATTCTTCAAAAAGAACTTTTTTCCGGTATTGAAATTGTGCGCAACACAGATAATATTATCCCCTATGAACGAAGGTAAGAAGGGCATAGATACTTTAAGGCATAACATTGTCGGGCAGGAAACCGAGGATGATGCCATTTTTAATATTTCCCTTAGGCCGAGCGTGCTTTCTGAGTTTGTCGGCCAGCAGGATGCGGTTAAAAACCTTAAGATTGTAATTACGGCAGCAAAACAGAGAAAAGAGCCTTTAGAGCATATCCTTTTAAGCGGGCCGCCGGGATTAGGCAAAACCTCTCTAGCTCATATTGTCAGTAATGAAATGGGTTCAAAGATTACGGCAACCTCCGGTCCGGCCATAGAGCGTGCCGGTGACTTAATCGGCATATTAACGAATTTAGGGAAAAATGATCTTTTATTTATTGATGAGATTCATCGTCTTTCTAAGGTAGTGGAGGAATTTCTTTATCCGGCAATGGAGAGTTTCCAAATCGATTTTATAATCGATAAGGGGCCTTACGCCCGGACAATTAAGTTTAACCTTAAGCCCTTTACCCTCGTCGGGGCAACCACCCGCAACGGGCTTTTGTCAGCTCCCCTGCGCGGCCGGTTCGGAATATTTTATCATTTGGATTTTTATGCCCCCGATGAATTATCATTAATTATTCAGAATTCAGCAAAGCAATTAGGGGTTAAAATTGATAAAAGCGGTGCCTTGGAAATCGCCAAACGCTCACGCGGGACACCGCGGGTTGCCAATCGTTTATTAAGGCGGATTAGGGATTATGCTCAGGTTGAACAAAAGGATAAAATTGAACTTGATTTGATTGATAACGCAATGCAGGGTTTGGGGGTTGACCGCGGGGGATTGGATGAAATTGACCGCCGGTTTTTAAAGATCCTGCTGGAGAATTATGACGGCGGGCCGGTGGGGATAGAGGCATTGGCAGCCAGCCTTAATGAGGATTCCGGTACGATTATCGATACGATTGAGCCGTATTTGTTAAAAGCCGGATACCTTAAACGCGGCTCACGGGGGAGGTTTGCAACACAGTTGGCTTTTGAGCATTTTAATCTCCCTTATTCAAAAAAAGATTAGGAACTTATTTTCAGTTTTCTGTCATCTGTTTTCTGCCTTCTGTTTTCTGTTATCTGATAACTAACAACTGACAACTGATGTAAACGTGCCTGCCTTAGGCAAGTTGCTTATAATTTTAGGTATAGCTTTAATTGCATGCGGCGTGTTTTTATATTTCGTAGGCAAGATTCCCTTCCTGGGGAGGCTGCCCGGAGATATTTACGTTGAGAAGGGAAAATTAACTTTTTATTTTCCCTTAGTTACCTGCATTTTTTTAAGTTTGTTTCTTAGTTTGGTCTTTTGGTTTTTTCCCCGCCATTAAAGGTCGAAAAGCAATTTATGAAATTAATATAGGGGATATTGTTTTATTATCGCCGTCTGAATTTTTAGCTAATTCGTAATCATTAATGTTTAAAGTTTTAGCCCAAGATAAAAATAGTAAAGCCCGCGCCGGTAAGTTAATTACTATACACGGTGAAATTCACACCCCTCACTTTATGCCGGTGGGTACCCAGGGGGCAGTTAAGACATTAAGCCCGCGTGATTTAGAGCAGGCAGGCGCCGAAATAATACTTTGTAACGCTTACCATCTTTTTCTTCGTCCGGGCATAGAGGTTATTCGTAAGGCCGGGGGCCTACATCAGTTTATTTCCTGGCCAAGGGCAATACTTACTGATAGCGGGGGGTACCAGATTTTTAGCTTGGCGATGTTCCGCCGCATCAGTGATCAAGGGGTAGAATTTCAATCACATATAGACGGCAGTAAATTTTTTCTAACCCCGGAGTCTGTTGTAGAAATGCAGCAGGTATTAGGCGTAGACATTATGATGCCTTTAGATGAATGCGTGCATTATCCTTGCGCCAAGGATTATGCTAAGGTTGCAATGGAAAGGACAATTAATTGGGCCAGGCGGTCTAAGGATGCCGCAAGCCGCAGATTAGAGGATACAAGCAATATGCGACCTAAGGCCTGCAGCACGAAACAGTTATTATTTGGGATTGTACAGGGCGCTACCTATGAAGATTTGCGAAAGGAGTGCATCAGCAGGCTGGCGGATATTGATTTTGACGGTTATGCGATTGGCGGGGTTTGTGTTGGCGAGCCTGAGGTTTTAAGATATAATATTGTCCATTCCCTCGCGGATTTACTGCCGAAACATAAGGTACGCTATCTAATGGGATTAGGCAAGCCCGAGGATATTTTGCAGGCAGTAGAGGCAGGCTGTGATATGTTTGATTGCGTAATCCCTACGCGTTATGGCCGTAACGGAACAGCCTTTACCCATGCGGGTAAACTGACTATTCGCAATGCCCCTTACATTGCCGATTATCAGCCGCTGGATAAAGAATGCTCATGTTATACCTGTCAAAATTTTAGCCGTGCCTATTTACGGCACTTATTTAATAGTGAAGAGATATCAGGTTTAAGGCTGATATCTTTGCATAATATACATTTTTATTTAGAATTAATGCGTAATATCAGGGAAGCAATCCAGCAAAATAGATTTATTGAATTTAAGAAGGAATTTTTGAATAAATATAACAATTAGTTTTCAGTTGCGAGAACAGATTTTTATTTTATTGTTTCGAAGTCCCGAGCGAAGCCGAGGGATTAGTTCTTAGTTTTTAGTTGTTAGAGAATAAAAGTCATAAGTCATAAGATAGTAGTGAGGGATTAGGATTAGTTGTTAGTTATTAGTTGTTAGAGAAAAAAGGCGTAAGCTGTCCCGAGTGCAATAATTTTTCCTTTATTATTGCTTCTGGATTCCGAAGTTATACTTCTTTGAGAAAGTTCATTCGGTATAAGTCATAAGAAAGTTGTAAGTTTTAAGTTATAAGTCATAAAAAGGTTATAGGTTGTAAGTTTGGAAACTTATGACTTAGGACTTATGACTTATGATTCTTATTCTTACTCTGTGTTCTCAGTGGTTAGTTTTAAAAGAAGAAAAACCACTCTAAATATATGCGTATTGATATTATCACTATATTCCCAAAAATGTTTGCCCCAATATTAAATGAGTCAATTATTAAACGGGCGCAGGCAAAGGGTAAGATAGATATATTTATCCATAATCTTCGTGATTTTTCGCTTGATAAGCATCGCAAGGTTGATGATCGTCCTTTTGGCGGGGGGCCGGGAATGGTGATCTGCCCGGAAGCGATATTCAGGGCAGTTAAGCATATAGATAAAAAATCAGACATTCGTTCTTCAAGGCAAAAAACCCCCAAAAGAACCGTTTTATTGAGTCCGCAAGGCAAGGTTTTTAACCAGCGCTTAGCTAAGAAATTAATGAAATGCAAGCATCTGATTTTTATCTGCGGGCATTATGAAGGGGTGGATGAACGGGTGAAGAAGCATCTTGTTGATGATGAAGTATCGATCGGTGATTATATTCTTACCGGCGGAGAGCTTCCGGCAATGGTGGTTATTGATTGTATTACCCGTTTAATCCCGGGTGTTTTAGGTGAAAAAAAATCCTTGCATTTTGAATCATTTGAAGGTAATTTATTAGAATATCCTCAGTATACCAGGCCGGCAAATTATAAAGGCATGAAGGTTCCCTCTTTGCTTTTATCGGGTAATCATAATAAAATAGAAGAGTGGAGGAAGAAGCAAGCAATAAAGATTACACGGCAGAAACGGCCGGATCTTATTGGAGGGTCGTAAGTAGTATTAAGCCGCATACTTAATTAAAAATCTGTACTATGTTAATTATTGATTACAAGATTCACGCAGACAAGAAAATCGCCTTCGGCGATGACCTTTTAGCGATTTTCTTGTCTGTGTGTATCTTTAAAAAATCTGCATCTGTGTGTATCCAGAAACGAATTGTCAAGAGGCTAATCTGTGTGTATCAGTGTTAAAAGTTATGAGCGAAGTGATTTTCTTGTTAAAAAGGAGAAAGGCATGGACATGGATAAGATAAAACTTATTGAGCAAGAATATACAAAAAAAGAAGTTCCCAGTTTTAAGGTTGGCGATACGGTTAAGGTTATGACTAAAATCCGCGAGGGGGATAAGATGCGCCTGCACCCCTTTGAGGGCATAGTGATTGCCCGTAAAGGCAGGGGGTATAAAACATCCTTTACCGTAAGGAAGATTTCTTACGGCGAAGGCGTGGAACGCGTTTTTCCGCTTCATTCACCGCGGGTTGAGCGTATTGAGATTCTTCGTCAAGGTAAGGTTAAACGGGCAAAACTCTATTATTTAAGGGGCAGGGTAGGTAAGGCAGCAACCAAGGTTTAATCCTGCATCAACAGTTTCTCATTTCGTAATCACTTAAATTTCAGGGAATAAGGTTTTCTAACCGGTGACGAAAGGGATTCCTTTTGTTGGGTATGGCAAGTTTTAGACTAGAGCGAAAATTCAGAAAAATGAATTTCGATGTGATTATCGGCGTAGATGAGGTTGGGCGCGGCCCCCTGGCCGGCCCGGTAGTAGCAGGGGCATTGTGTTTAGGAACCAGCCGTTTTAAGAACCGCATTGATGATTCTAAGAAGCTTAGCCCAAAAGAAAGGGAAAGCGCATTCCTGGAAATTATCCAAAAATCCATTTTTGCTTTAAGTATAGTTGACGAGAGAGTAATTGATTCTTTGAATATCCTGGTTGCTACGCAGCTGTGTATGGAAAAGGCAATAGGGAGGCTCTTAAAAAAAATCGGCAATAAAAAGCCATGTATTTTAGTTGATGGAGATATCAAGCTGCGGATATCAGCTTGCCCTGTTTTTAATATTATTAAAGGGGACGCAGTATCAAAGACTATTGCTTGTGCTTCTATTTTAGCCAAGGTTAGCCGCGACCGGATAATGTCTTTGTATGATAAGGTTTGGCCACACTACGGGTTCCGATCGCATAAGGGGTATCCGACATCCATGCATCGCGATGCCCTTAGACGATTTGGCCCGAGCCCGATTCATCGCTTAACATTTTCTTACAGTTAAAGGGCTTAACCCTAAAAGAAAAGCACTTAGGCAATCGAAAAGGCAAAAGATATTTTTATCTCTTACCCTATGCCGATATGTCTAAATCACACATAGAGTTAGGCCAAAAGGGCGAACAAAGAGCAGTTGATTTTCTGAAAGCCAATGGTTATAATATAGTAGATCTTGATTACCGCACCCCCTTAGGGCAGATTGATATTATTGCCAAGGATAAGCGGACGATTTGTTTTATAGAAGTAAAGACGCGTAAAAGCGCGGGTTTTGGCCGGCCCTTTGAAGCAGTCGGGGCAAGAAAACAACGAAAGATTTCACAGGTTGCATTAATATTCCTTAAACAAAATAAGGCCCTTAGGTCTCCGGCACGTTTTGATGTGCTTTCGATTTATTATGCCGGCCGGCAGCCCAAGATAGAATTAATCAAGAACGCTTTTAATTTGAGTGACGGGTACCTTTATTAAATTGTTTTGTAGGTCCGATAAACCGCCAGAGGTAGAACAATAATGCTATCCGATTTAGAAATTGCCCAGAAGGCGAAGATTAAACCGATTGAAGAGATTGCCGGGAAGTTGAATATTAGCCAGGAATATCTTATTCCTTACGGTAAGTTTATGGCTAAGCTTGACCTTTCGATTTTTGAGAAGATTAAAAATAATCCGCAGGGAAAATATATTTTAGTTACCGCAATTACCCCGACGCCCTTGGGCGAAGGCAAGACAGTGACTACAATCGGGCTTTCCATGGCCTTAAATAAATTAGGCAAGCTTACTTCTACTTGCATTAGGCAGCCGTCCTTAGGGCCGGTCTTTGGTATTAAAGGGGGCGCTGCAGGCGGTGGTTATTCCCAGGTTTTGCCGATGGAGGATTTTAATCTTCATTTTACCGGGGACACTCACGCGATCGGCCTTGCCAATAATTTAGCAGCTGCATATTTGGATAATTCGATATTCAAAGGCAATAAATTAAAGATAAATCCCGATACAATAATGTGGCATCGCGTAATTGATGCCAGTGACCGTTACTTGCGTAATGTAAAAATCGGCCTGGGTTCAGAAAAAGACGGCATACCACGTAATTCAGGATTTGATATAACGGTTGCTTCCGAGGTAATGGCGATTCTTGCGTTAACTAATGGATTGGCAGATTTGCGCAAACGCCTGAAGCGAATTGTCCTTGCTTACGACTTAGAAGGTAAGCCGGTAACCTGCGAGGATATTAAAATTGCCGGCGCTATGGCGGTGCTTCTTAGGGATGCAATAAAGCCTAATTTTATCCAGACTATTGATAATACTCCTTGTTTTGTTCATGCCGGCCCGTTTGCTAATATTGCTCACGGCAATAGTTCGATTATCGCTGATCAAATTGCTTTAAGGCTTTCAGAGTTTGTAGTTACCGAAGCAGGATTCGGGGCTGATTGCGGGGCAGAGAAATTTTTCAATATAAAGTGCCGAACCAGCGGCCTTGTTCCTAATGCCGTGGTTTTGGTTTGTTCGGTACGGGCATTAAAGGCTCACAGCGGCAAGTTTAAGGTTGTTGCCGGCAAACCCTTAGACGAAGGCTTAACACAGGAAAATATTCCTGCCCTGGAACAAGGGGTTTGTAATTTAAAGAAGCATATTGAAAATTTGCGCCTCTTCGGTGTTCCCGTGGTTGTGGCAATTAATAAATTTGCTGCTGACACAGACAAAGAAATAGAATTTTTGATTAAAAAGGCAAATGAGTTCGGGGCTGAGGATTGCGTATTAAGCGAGGTTTTTAGTAACGGCTCAAGTGGGGGGCTGGAATTAGCCAAGGCAGTAGTAAGCGCAGCAGAAAAGGAAAGTAACTTTGATTTTCTTTATCCTTTGGATATGCCAATTAAGGAAAAGATAAAAACCATTGCTACTAAGATTTACGGTGCTTCCGAGGTAGAGTATTCCCCGGCGGCCCAAGAAAAGATTTCACTTTTTACTAAGTTTGGTTGGGATAATTTACCGATATGTATGGCAAAGACGCATTTGTCTTTATCGCATGACCCGAAGCTTGTGGGCAGGCCGGAAGGTTTTACCCTGCCGATAAGGGATATTCGTGCTTCGGTCGGCGCAGGGTTTTTGTATCCCTTGTGCGGCCAGATGCAGACAATGCCCGGATTGCCCAGTCATCCTGCGGGTGAGAATATTGATATTGATGATCAGGGCAGGATTACCGGATTATTTTAATTTAGGGCTTAATTCGAAATTCCGCCACAAAATTGGTATCTCAACAATCATTTTTGGCGAACTGAAATTTCAGCAAATCCTAATTCCCAAACCCTAATCTTTTTGATTACTAGGTTTGAAATACTAACAGCACTTTATTAAAAATGGATTCACACAGATATTTTAGGATTCATACAGATTTTCCCCCGTCGGTATCAGTGTGTATCCCTTTTTTATCTGCGTGTATCTTATAAGCAACGCATTGAATTATTGCATCTTTTTGCAAAATCATAAGTTACAACTTTAGAAATTACAAAAAGTACTGAATTTTAACATAGTACTGCTATTCTTCTTCGCAAAAGCAATAAAAACGCCTCTTTTGCTTTGGAGTAATTATTCTGACCGAGAATATTCCTGCGAAGCAAAACTAATATTTTCATTAGTTTTGCGCAGCAGAATAATATACTTAATAAATTGGCATAAACGCCGGATTCGCGCAAAAAAAAATGCTTATGGTGATTGCGGGTTTTTTATTTTTTCTTTTTGTAATTTCAATCTTTGCTGTAAGGTCGTGGCAGGAAAAACAACTTAAAAAAGCAGAATCGGCTTATGAGCTAACCAAGAACGACCGCGATATATTGAGAAAAAAGAACTTAAAAATCGAAGATATAAACGCGGCTTTATCAGATAGGGTAGAGGATTTATTTGAGCTTTATGAAATCACCAAAGAGCTGACAAAATACCGCAACCTGAATGATGTATTTTCATTTTTTCGGGAGAGTTAAAAGAAAGGATATCTCTCGAGGATTGCCAGTTGGTAAAACAAGGGACAGATTTAGGGGGGTTTTCTGAATATACGCTTTTTCCTTTAAATCCATTTAAAAAGATTTTTGCGCAGCTCAAAGGGGAAGAGGCTGATAGTAAGGAATTAATTGGGCACTTGGCAATAAAAGGGCTTAAGCCCGAGGATGAAGATAAACTCCATATTCTACTTAATCAGTTTAGTCTTATATTCAAGCGGGCAAGCCTTTATGCCCGAATCGAAAAATTATCGATTACCGATAGCCTG
>JBDRHJ010000003.1:0-8803 GCA_043816835.1 Candidatus Omnitrophota bacterium | reverse complement strand
GGCTAACGGTTATCTAAATCTTTCCCACCACCGACTTCGTCGGTGACTTTCTCTAACGGGGTGAATCTGTGTTTTTTATACTTTCCTAACACCAATAAAAATAAAAAGGGAGGGAAAAACATCCCTCCCTTTTTATGCAATTCTAAACACTCGCATTAATTATGGTGCTGTACAAGCATCTTCGATGTCTAAGTTACCGGTAGCTGCAGTATAATGAGTATTCCATGTAGCTGATAGTGGATCTGCGGGCCATGATCCTATATAATTACTATCGACAATGTTTGAAGCAAGCGCACTAGGATATATCGTGCTAACATCATTGATTGTAGCGCTTGCATAATAACTCGTTATCGCTGCCCTTAAACTTCCGGCATTCCCCTCACAAGCTGACTTTTTGGCTTCAGACTGCAAATCCATAAATCTAGGAACCGCAATTGCAGCTAAAATACCGATAATGACAATAACCATAATTAATTCAATTAATGTGAAGCCTTTTTCATTTTTCATCTTTTTCACCTCCTTTTCTAAACGCATAATTTACAAATATCCCTTTTATCGTATATGATATTTGCAAATTATATGCGCGTATTATGTTTTAATATCCTAAGATATTAAGGGTAAAAACCACCATCGCTCCAGCCCCTGATCTGAAAACTCAGTTCGCTGGGTGAGCTGGCCCATTCCACCTCCTACTCAAAGCATAACATGGCAGGTTTATTTGTCAAGGGGTTTTTAACCCCGGTAAACAAATAATTAACCCGTTTTTATTTCTTTCATAACTCATTATGTTTGGCTAAATTAAGTAATTCACTGCGTGCATTATCCTCTATAGCAAGAAACTTTACCCCTAAAAAATAACGAAGCTGTTTTTCCATACGGCAATATACAATCTCCCCCTTTGCTTTAATTATTGAAGGGGATGCTGATTCTGCGGGCAGCCGGAATTCCAGTATTACGGTTGTCCCTTTTGGAATAAATAAAAATATATGTAAACCGATAGCCGTGCCGTTATAAGATATGTCCTGAGTTGTGCCTTCAATCGGCGATGAAGAATTCAAAACCACTTCTTTGGCTTCAACCAAGAGGCAAACCGATATATTAAAAGGAACCCTTTTTGAAGAACGGTAAAACGGCATTGAACAAGCCGGTTTATCTTTAAGGATGAATCTTCTTAAATCAAAAATTTTTTCCTGATGCCCGTAATAATAATCCTGTGCCTGGCTTATTGAATATGGACTGGCAATCAAGGGTTCAACATCAAACCCGCCCTTAGTGACTATGCTGTCAATAACAGTTGTATCCCAGGGATTGGCACAAGCCACAAACAATCTCTCGGCAATCTTAAACAAGGGAAGGACCGAATTTTGCCGGCAGAAATCTTCCTCTAATAAACAAATAACCTCGCTGTTTATTTGATAATCGGATATCCTCACGTAAGGAATCCCTGACTCCTGGGCAAAAAATGCGGCAATATCATCCTGGCTTAGGATCCCCAGCTTTGCCAAGCTAACCCAAATGGATTTATTAAGCCTTTTTGCCTCATGGGTTGCTAAAACCAACTGCTGCGGGGTAAGCCAATTATCCTGGATAAGCCTCTCTTCTAAATCTTTATCCTGCATTTCCTTAACCGCTCTCGATTAATCTATAATCCTCTAACCGCGTAAAAATCCCCTAATCCCTACCGCGCCTGGTTACCCTAAATCTTTAAATAGTTACAACATAAAACAAATATTATGCCCCTTGTTCGCCTTTTTCCGGGGGCTTGTTTTGATTATCCGTTTTTTGCGGATAATATTTTTTTAAAAACTGTGAAACAGTATCAGAAACCTTTTTTTCATCAACGATATATAGGTCACTCTTATCAAACTCTGATTGAGCTACCTGCGGGTATTTTTCGTGCATTGACGCTAACAATTCTGCCTGCTGCCGGGCAATCCTAAGCAGGGCGTGATTATCCTTCATTACATCGTAGTAATCAAGGGATTGTTTCACAATTAATTTCAATTCCTCATTCTCCCAGGGCTTTGGAATATAGCGATAGACCTGCCCCTTATTAATTGCCTCAACCGCAGAATCAAGCCCGGGATAGCCGGTAATCAGTATTCTGATCGTGTCCGGATATAACCGCCTTACCTTAAGTAAAAAGTCTATGCCTGAGATATCAGGCAGGCGGTTATCAGAAATAATCAAATCAACACCCCCTACTTCCTTAAGCTTCTCCCATGCATCATTTGCGGTCCCTGCGGTATAAATCTGACGCCCTTCGCTGCGCAGGAGCCGCATTAAAGCATTAAGGATATTTTCCTCATCATCAAGAAGCAAAATTGTATGCTCAGCCATCTTTTTCCTCTCCCATTTTTTTTATTACCTCATCAATAAACCCTTGCGAACGAGAAGGAAGGAACTTGGTAAACATAATCCCCATACCAGCAGGCTCTATATTGCCATTTCCGTCATCCTTTGGTTTAGGCCTGCTCCAGGCTACCACCCCCTGGGCATGAATAAACTTCTTGTCTCCCTCGCCAAAACTAAACATAATGTCAATTTGAGTCTGAGGAGGCTCAACCTTATCGGTAACAATGAACATCCCGCCGGCAGAAAGATCTTGCGCTTCAACAACCTGCCAAAAACTCTTACCGCGGTACTCCACAGATAACTTGATATACGCCCTTTTGTATTTCCTCTTCTCCTCCCACCCCATAAACCTCTCCTTTATAAACAGCGCAGGCACCGCCTATTGGCAATCCTGACTTAAACATAATACGGCTGCTTTAGGTTGTAACCAGCCTATTTAACTTTTTGACTTTGCTACTTCCCGCAGGCTTAAGGCAATGCTAAAAAGCAAACATACGATTGAGCCTCCGAAAAGCTGAATAGAGGTAACCCCCCAGAACAACAAGGATATACCTAACAACTTTGCTACCACTGCCACCATAAAACCTGAGAATGCGAGCACTAAAAATAAATCATCCCCGATATGATATGTCTGTTTCATCTTTTAATCTCACCTCCTTCTATTTTGGGTAATTTAATTAAAAAGGTTGTTCCTTCGCCTACTTTACTTTCGGCGTTTATCTCTCCGTTATATTTCTTAATAATGTTATAACTAACAGATAAGCCAAGCCCGGTACCCTTTGTTTTAGTAGTAAAAAAAGGGTCAAAGATATTAGATAAAGCCTCCTCGGGGATCCCACAGCCGTTATCGGAAAACTTAACAAAGAGATTTTTTTCATCCTCCCAGGTAGATAACTTGACCGTACCTTTATCTTTTATGGCTTGTGTTGCATTTAACAAGATATTCAAAAAAACCTGGCTTAACTCGGTAGGATCAGCCCATATCTTTGTGTTTGCATGATAATCCTTAACCAGGTCCACTTTATACTTTACCTCATTCCAGATAATTGCCAGGGTTGACTCTAATGTCTGGTTTATGTCTACCTGGGCTGCCTGCAGTTCGCTTTTGCGCGAAAATGTCCTTAAATCGTACACTATTTTCTTTATCCGTTTTGCGCCTTCAAGCGACTCCACGGATATCGCCTTTAAGTCATCGGTTAAGGGCTTATTTTCAATAAGCTTCTCTAGGTCTTTTGTATAACTTTGCAAGGTTTCTAAATTGCTGATTAAAAAACCCAGCGGGTTATTTATCTCATGGGCTATCCCGGCAGCAAGAATCCCTAAAGAAGCCATTTTTTCCATCTGAATAAGCTGCGCCTCGCCATGTTTTACCAGTTTCCCCTGAAAACTTAATGCTGCCTTAATCCCTGAAGCAAACTCTTGCTTGTTCTTCTTTATTTGCCGCTTCCAGTATTGATTAACTAAAAGGACAAAAATAACACAAGCCGATGTTGCCGATATTATAATCAATAAAATCATTGATTGCAAATTATCTAGTATATTGTCTTATTTATTAACCGCCCCTTACTACGTTTATCATCCCCCACATCGGCAAAAATATTGCCAAGGCCATACCCATAACCACAACACCCAAAACCGCGGTCATTACCGGTTCAATCATGGTGGTTAAATTTCTTAAGGTTGTTTTTACCTCTAAGGTAAAATACTCGCACAAAGAATCCAGCATCGCAGGCAAGGCACCGCTTTTCTCGCCTACGGAAATCATATAGCCGACAAGACGGGGGAAAAATTTACTGTTTAAGACTGCCCCGGAAATGCCTTTTCCGTCGGCAACATCACGTTTTAATGTTTCTATCTCTTTGGTTAACACAACATTGCCAATCGTCATTCCAATTATATCCATTGTCTTAAGCACCGGCAGGCCTGCCTGATAAAGCAAACTAAGCATTGTGTTAAAACGCAACATTATAATCTTGGTGTAAACCTTGCCGACAATCACAAGCTTAAACATCAATCCATCCCAGAAAAATCTTCCCTGCCGGGTATTAATAAACCAGCGGAAAAGAAAAGCCACACCTGCCAGGGCAGGAAAGGTAATATACCAGCGCGTGGTCATAAGCTTGCTGATAAAAATCATAATCACGGTAGGCAAAGGTAAGGCAACATTCATATCCGTATAAATTTGGGCAAATTTAGGAACTACAAAAACCGATAAAACAAAAACCGCGGCAAAAAGTGCAAAAACTACCATTATCGGATAACGCAAGGCTGCCTTTATATTGTTGCGCGTATCGTAATCCTCCTCAATCATCTGAGAAAGCCTTATAAGCACCTTGCCCAATACACCGGCGCTTTCCCCTGCAACCACTGTATTAACATATAATTCGGAAAATACCTTCGGATGCTTGGACATCGCAGCAGAAAGGCTTAATCCCTCTTGAACATCCTTGACAATTTGTTCTAATGCCTGCTTTAAGGCCGGGTCCTCTGACTGCTCTGCTAAAACCCCTAAACCCTCGACTATCGGAACCGCGGCTTTAACAATCGTGGCAAACTCGCGGGTAAAAATAACTAAACTTTCCGGCCTTATCCTTTCGCCTTTCTTTAGTAAGCTGCTGATAAAGGGCTCGGTCCTTATTTGTTTGAAACTTATGCTAACCGGCAAATATCCCAGCTTTGCCAATTGGGTAGAAGCATCTATCTCACCGGTTGCCTCCAACTCGCCTTTTACTGTTTTGCCTTGTGAATTTACGGCTTTGTATATATAAGTTGCCATATTGCCTTGCCTTGTCGCGTTCCGGGGTAATCTCCAGGATCACTAAGGCCTGAATCAAGAAAATCGCCTTCAGCGATGACCTTTTAGCGATTTTCAGTGGTTAGTCCTTCGACTTCGCTCAGGACTAATGGTGAGCGTAGTCGAACCATTAGGAAAGTTTTACTTGTGCCCGCAAGGGTATACTTTCCTACACCATAAAATAGTTCCCCAAAATTCTAATCAGCCGAGGTTAAAATCCTTGATTACTGATTTTATAAAATCTAAATCAATCTTTTTTATTTTTTTTGCAAATCCGGACATTAAAATAAAATCACAAAGGGTGTTTATCCGGCGCGGGATGCCGCCAGTATGTTGAAATATAACCTTAATTGCCTCCTGATCAAAAAACAAACCATCCGGAGACTCCGACAATCCGGCAACCTTCAAGCGATGCGATATATACTTATCAATATCCTTTTCCTCTAAGGCGGTTAGGTGGCAGCGCACTACTACCCTCTGGTCAAACGGCTTAAGCGCCTCAACCTTACTCCTTAGCTCAGGCTGCCCGAGAATTAAAAGGGTAAGCAAAAACTTATCCGCTAATTGAAAATTCAGGATAAGCCGCATTTGTTCAAATAGCCGCATATCCTCTATTGTATGGGCTTCATCAATAATAACTACGTTGTTTCTTCCCTCCTGGATATTTTCAATAAGTATCTTATGAAGCTTTTCAAGTAAGGGGTCAACCAATAGTTCGGTTTTTTTCTCAGGCAGCGCCTGCGGGCTGAAACCGCGCACAATTGCCCTTAATAACTCTGCCGGCTCAGAAACACAAGGATTAATAATATAAGCATAGCGGTATCTATCGCTGCCTAAATCATTTAATATAGACCGCCCCAGGAGTGTCTTGCCGCAACCAAACACACCGGTTAACATTCCGCAGCCTAAACCCTGGGCAATAACATAGGTAAGTTTCATTAAGGCATCCTCATGGTGTGTAGATAAATATAAATAGCGCGGGTTGGGCGTATTCTGAAACGGCTTTTCTTTAAGATTCCAGTATTGTTCGTACATTTTTAAAATCCCAAAAGCAAACCCCGTTAACCCCGTTAGAAATTTTATTTCTAACGGGGCTAACGGTTTGGGCTGACCCCGTTAGAAAGGAACTTTCTAACGGGGCTGACGGTGGCATTAATAGTTCGACACTGCTCACCATTAATCCTGAGCTCTGTCGAAGGATTAAACCGCCGTCAGCGCCTATATTTTTCCCACCACCGACAAAGTCGCTGGCTTTCCCTAACGGGGTAAACTATTATTTTCCGTGGCTAAACCAACTAGTAATGCGCTGCTGATATTCTGCTAATTCCGAAGCCTCAACCTTAACCTCTTTAGGCTCAACTGAAGGCTTCTCTATTTTTGCCTGAATATCTAATGCCGGCTTAATAAAAGGCTCTACCTTCTCTTCTTTGCTAACCTTTTTAATCTCAACCTGCTCTTCGCAAACACGCGCCACCTCTTCAATCGAGGCTTTGCCTGCTACTGCCTTTTCTATCCCGTCTTCACGCAATGTGCGCATTCCTTTCTCGCGCGCCTTTTTTCTTAAGGCAACCGTAGAAGCAGAAGCAATAATCATCTCCCTCATCTCATCATCAATAACCATTAATTCATATAAGCCGGTGCGCCCCCTGTAGCCGGTTCCTTTACATACCTGGCATCCCCGCCCGCGGTATAAAGTAACATCCCCGCGGTCTCTTAATCCCCATTTATCTAATACGGCATTAGACGGTTTATAGGATTCTTTGCAGTCGGAGCATATCAGCCTTACTAACCTCTGGGCCATTACCCCGGATAAACAAGCAGAAATAAGAAATGGCTCAAGGCCCATATTAATCATTCGGGTAACAGCTGAAGGGGCATCATTGGTATGCAGGGTAGAAAAGACTAAATGCCCGGTTAACGCAGCCTGAACAGCAATAACCGCTGTCTCAAGATCTCTTATCTCACCAACCATAATTACATCGGGATCCTGTCGCAGGATTGCACGCAGGCCATTAACAAAGGTAATACCTGCGCGGGGATTAACCTGGGTCTGACGGATAAGCCCTAAACGGTATTCTACGGGATCCTCAATCGTGATAATGTTGCGGTCAACCGAATTTATCCTCATCAATGCCGAATAAAGGGTTGTAGTCTTACCGCAGCCGGTCGGCCCGGTTGATAATATTATTCCGTATGGCCTTGAGATCAGTTCCTGGTACCTTTCTAATTCACCATAGGCGCCGAAACCTAACCTCTCCAAACCAATCAATACAGAGCTGGTATCTAAAAGCCGCATAACCAGATTTTCCCCGTATATAGTCGGCATGGTAGAAATACGAAAATCAACTATCTTATTATTGCTCTTTGCCTGAAAATGGCCGTCTTGAGGAACCCTGCTCTCGGCAATATCCATACTCGCGAGGACCTTTATGCGGGAAATAATCGCGGGTTCCCATTGTTTTGGCGGAGCGGGTATTTCATGAAGTATACCGTCGATCCTAAACCTGATCCGGGTCACATCCTGCTCCGGTTCAATATGGATATCCGAAGCCCTGTCCCTCACTGCTTGAGCAATAATTAAATCAACAAGCTTAACTACCGAATAACCTTCACCGGAAGGCTGACTTGATTCAGGCTGAATACTGCTTAAATCAGCCATTAAATCAGCGCTCTCCCCCCCTGCTGCTTGCGCATAAATCTTGCTTATTGCCTCTTCGATCTCCTGAGGGCTGGAAATATATATTTCTAAAGGATATCCGGTATATGCCTGAATCTGATCAATTGCATAGAGGTTTGTCGGGTCGGTTGTTGCAATGTGCAGAACATTCTTCTCAATCATTATCGGCACGGTCTGGGTCTGGCGGGCCATTTGTTCGGGTATCACCTTAACCACTTCTTGTTCCGGCTTAATATTAGTTAAGCTGATATACTTATACCCGATGTGTTTGCCGATTGTTTCATAGAGGGCTGCCGGGGATAAAAGACGAATATCAACAAGGACTCGCTCTAAGGGGCGCTGTAGTTTTTTTGTTTCACCAATCGCCTTATCAATCTCTTCTTGCTTTAATAATCCCGAATCTAATAATAAATCTTTTAGCTCTTCATCAGTCATATCTTAAAAATCCTTATTTTTGACTTTTAAAATCCCCTTTCCTTTTCCAGCTTAATCTTCTTATCTATTTCCATAATCCATAACTTCACATTATTCGTATCGTCCGCCCCTGCGGCAAATTCAATATACCGGTTATAGCAGAATTTTGCACGCTCTAAATCCCCCAGGTAAATCTCATATAAGATGCCTAGGTTATAATAAGCATCTTTATCTTTACTATTCAACTGAATAACCTTATGCAATTCATCGGTTGCCTGGTGGAACTGCCGGGTTCTTAAGTATTCAATCGCCAGATTATAATGAAGGCCGGCATTATCAGGAATGGCATCAATTGCCTTTAAGTAATAGGAAATCGCTTTTTCGGATTCTTTATTTTTTGTAAAAGCCAGGGCCTTACCTATGTCATTTTCGGTTTCACTTGTTAGCGGCGCCTCTTTCTTATCCTTAACAACCGCCTGGGGTGGTTTTGTTTCTGTTTTTTCTTCAATCACTGCCCCTTGCGGCTCTAAGCGATCCAGTAATTCCTGTGCTTT
This sequence comes from Candidatus Omnitrophota bacterium, assembly GCA_043816835.1. Classification (GTDB taxonomy): domain Bacteria; phylum Omnitrophota; class Gorgyraeia; order Gygaellales; family JAHJCI01; genus JBDRHJ01. Next base: position 9 of record JBDRHJ010000003.1, on the reverse strand, counting down.
TTTAAACTC
>JBDRHJ010000002.1:0-10286 GCA_043816835.1 Candidatus Omnitrophota bacterium | reverse complement strand
TTCAAAACTCCCAAGTAAACAGATTTTACTTGTATATATGTCAAAACTTATCTCGAAACTTTTGACGTTCACTCCCCAAGGGGAAAACCGTGGGTTTTCCCCTATGGCGTCCCGACGATCCGTCGGGACTGTTACCCCTTTTCTGCCTATTAAAAAAGCAGAACTTAAGGGGGAACAATCTTCCCCCTTAATAATCCCCTTTTAGGTTTTTACCAGCAGATGCTAATTAAAAACCTTAATATATCCCGCCTTCGGCGGGATAGCTGGAAAAAACCTATGTCGCTCTCTTATAGCTTAATCCTTAATCCTTGTGACTTAAAACTTATGACTTTTTTCTCTAACAACTAATCCCTCGGCTTCGCTCGGGACTTCGAAACGATAAAATAAAAATTTGTTCTCGCAATTAATCCTAGCCCCTCACTACTCATTCCTGACTACTAGCTTACGACTTATGACTTATGACTTAAAACTTATGACTTTTTCTCTGACAACTGATAACTGATAACGAAACAATGGGCAGGAGAGGATTCGAACCTCTGAAGCACGTGGTGCAACAGATTTACAGTCTGTCCCCTTTGGCCACTTGGGTACCTGCCCGTCATTCACTTATGACTTAAAACTTATGGCTTAACCTGCTGTTGCATGTTGCTGATTAATTCTTTAAGCTTAGCAAAGCCTGCTTCTATCTTATCAATATCGCCTGCGCCGCAGGCAAAATCTGCTCTTCCGCCTCCACTCCCATTCATTGTCTGAGTAACTTTTTTAAGCAGGTCATAGGCTTTGAATTTACCGGATTTTACCAAATCCGCAGCAATGCCCATTACGAGCATGGCTTTTTTTTGTTTTTTTGTTGCCAGTAAGGAAACTGACATCGGCAATTTTTGTTTTATTAAATCGATTAAACTTCTTAAGGTTGCATCTTCGGCATCAGGGATAATATGCATAATTAACTTAATCCCTGCAAAATCTTGCGGCGCTTTTAATATATCTTCTATGCTTACGGATAATTGCCCGGTTCTAATGTCAGCCTTCTGCTTTTGTAGATCTTTTATTTCGTTAAGGATCTTTTCTATTTTTCTGCTGACTTCATGCTGGGGAACTTTAAGCTGCTCAGCGATACGATTAAGTAAATCCCCTTGTTTCCTTACTTCTTCATACGCATATCTGCCGGTAACTGCCTCTATTCGGCGCACCCCGGAAGCAATAGAACTTTCAGATAATATTTTAAATAAACCAATCTGCCCTGTTGAGTCTAAATGCGTACCGCCGCATAACTCTTTAGAATGCTCACCAATAGATATCACCCTTACTTTATCATGGTATTTATCCTCAAAGAATGCTAAAGCGCCAAGCTTTTTCGCTTGCTGGATAGACATTATCTTTTTAGTTGTTTTATCATTATCTAAAATATGGGCGTTGACTAATTCTTCTACTCTCAATAATTCATCCCTGCCAAGAGGCTTAAGATGGGTAAAATCAAAACGCAGATACCCCGAAGCTACTAATGAACCCTTCTGTTTAACATGGACTCCTAAAACCTCTCTTAAAACTGCCTGTAAAATATGCGTCGCTGTATGATTACGGGTAATATCAAGCCGCCGCGGAAAATCAATCAAAGCCCGAACAGTATCATTCTTTTTAATAGTTCCTGACCCCAGCTTACCAATGTGCAATATTTTTCCGTTGATACGCCTGGTATCCTCAACCTTAAAAATATTTTTGCTTTTTTTGATTACCCCCTGATCAGCATCCTGCCCGCCGGACTCGGGATAAAAAACTGTTTCGTCCAAAATAATACTTACTTCCTCTCCAGGGCTAACCCGTTTTACTTCCTTATTATCCTGTAAAATCGCTAAGACCTTAGCGCTAACCTGATTATATTTATCACCTACAAAGCGCGTCTTTTTCACCTTAACCGGCAACTGCTCTAAATTAAAAACATCCCCCTTCATTGAACTAGCAGCCTTTGAGCGTTCTCTTTGTGAATCCATCAAGCGATTAAACATATCTTGATTAAATTTTAAACCTTTGCTATTTAAATACTCACAACACACTTCTACAGGCAAGCCATAGGTATCGTATAAATCAAAAACAAGCCTCTCTGGGTGTTTCCCCTGAAAATTAGAGAATACACGTTCTAATATGGCTGGAGCAGAATCAAGTATTGAAAGAAAATTTTCTTCCTCTGCCTTAATAATCCCGGCAATATCCTCCTGTTGTTTTCTTAGCTCCGGGTAAGGCCCTTTCATTACCTCTGCTACCACAGGCACTAAACTATTCAAAAACGGGTGTCTAATTTTTAAGAGCGACAAATGCATTGAACCACGGCGAATAAGCTTGCGAACAACATAACCCCTTCCCTCATTTGACGGCATTACACCGTCAAAGATTGCAAAGGTTATTGCACGGATGTGGTCGGCAATCGCATAGGTGGTTTTCCTGGCCGGCATACTACTTTTAGCTACGGCGTCAATTTCTTTTGTTAATGGCTTAAATAAATCTGTTTCAAAGTTTGTCTTAACCCCCTGCATTATTGCTGCCAAACGCTCTAGCCCCATTCCTGTATCAATATTCTTTCTTGGCAACGGTTGCAGAACCCCTTTATCTTTACGGTTAAACTGGGTAAAAACAAGATTCCAAACTTCAACGTACCTGCTACAATCACACGCAGGGCTGCAATCTATGCGTTTACAACCCACGTTAGCGCCTAAGTCAAAAAATATTTCCGAGCACGGACCGCATGGCCCATTTGGGCCTTTAAGCTTTGCATCAGAAGGCCAAAAATTTTCTTTATCGCCTAATCTTAAAATCTTGCCTTTCGAGATTCCGATCTTACCTTTCCAAATATCATAGGTTTCCTGATCACCCTCATACACAGAAACCCAAAGCTGCTTTTTTTCGATTTTAAGAACAGCTGTTAAAAATTCCCATGCCCAGCTTATTGCCTCTTCTTTAAAATAATTGCCGAAAGAAAAATTGCCGAGCATCTCAAAAAACGTATGGTGGTCGGAGGTCTTACCAACCTTATCTAAATCATCGGTGCGCAGGCAGCGCTGCGAAGTCGCGGCGCGCTTAAGCGGACGGCCTAAACCTAAAAATTCCTTCTTAAATTGATTCATCCCTGCCGGCGTAAAAAGAACACTGGGATCGCCGACAGGTACTAAAGAATCGCTGTCAATGATCTTATGTTTTTTGGATTTAAAAAAATCCAAGAATTTGCCGCGTAATATGTCTGCCTTCATCAAAGCCCTTTACTGAATTTTCTTTTAAAACTTATCGCCTGTGCCTTAAAAATATGCGCTCTTCTTATCGGCCTTAAAGCATTGGCTAATTACTTCACGAATTTGCCCCGCTGAAAAACCCCGGCGCATTAAATATAAAAAAATACGCTGTTTAGCCTTTTCGGGAGGGATATTCCGCAATAATTCCTGCCGACGAGAAACCACGCCTTTAATTACTTCCTCTTCGCTATATCTGTCATTAAAGAGGCTAAAAACCTGGCTGATTATTTCGTTTTTGACCCCTTTCAGCTTAAGCTCTTGCCTAAGGCGCCTAAACCCCAATGGCTTTTTGATTCTTGATTCAACCCAGGCCTTGGCAAACTCGAAATCATTAATCAGGCCATTTTTTCTTAAAGATATTACAACTTGCGATATCGCGCGCTTGGAAATACCCCGCTCTTGAAGGCGTTGAGATAATTCGTATTCGGAGCGCGGACGAAACTTAAATAAATAAAGAGCATAATTAAGCGCTTTATTCATCCTTAACTACAAAGTAACCTCTTTGTGTCTTAACTAACGCATCACCTTTTAATTTTTCAGTAATTTTGGTATAATCAGAAATGCTATTTATCGGAATACGGTTTATTCGCAGAATAACATCCCCCGGAATAATCCCTGCTTCATCCGCCGGACTTTTGGATTCAACGCCCATAACCACGGCGCCCTGCGTCTGCTTAAGTTTAAATCGCCTGACAAGGTCAGGGCTAATCTTTTCTACCTCTATGCCACGCCAGGCGCCAGCTACTGCTGAAGAAATCTCCTCCATATTCTCGGGCCGCTCGGCAATCTCAACATCTAAGGCTACCTCCTTTGTATCACGCCAGACTAAAACATTTACCTTTTTGCCGACTTCCACTTTTGATACGGCAGCCAGAAGCTCACGCACCTTGTCAATATTCTGATCAGCGAACTTCTTAATCACATCCCCTTCTTTAATCCCCGCTTTCTCAGCCGGGCTATTCTCCAAGACACCAGCAACCAAAACACCATGCGTATCAGAAAGGCCAAAATGCTTTATTAATTCCGGGGTTAAATCCTGAACCGTAACCCCCAGCCATCCATAAAGAACCTTCTGGCCGGAAATCAACCGCGACAAAATCCGTTTGGCGGCATTTATCGGTATTGCAAAACCAATCCCCTGATACCCCCCGCTGGTACTAAAGATTGCCACATTTATCCCGATGATTTCACCGCGCAGATTAACTAAAGGGCCGCCGGAATTACCCGGATTGATTGCTGCGTCAGTTTGAATTAAATCATTATAATCCCTTCCCCTTGAAGCTGTTCTGCCCAAGGAACGATGCAGTGCGCTAACCACACCTACGGTTACCGTAGGCTCTGGATTATCCAAGGCAAAACCAAACGGATTACCGATTGCAACAACCCAACTACCGATATTCAAATTATCAGAATTGCCTAATTTTGCTATCGGTAAATCATGGGCATTAATCTTAACCACTGCCAAATCCGATCTTTCATCGGTTCCTTTAAGTTCCGCATCAAATTTTCGTCCGTCGGATAAAGTAACCGTAATCTTATCCGCCCCGGCAATAACATGCTCATTAGTCAAAATATAACCATCAGCATCAATAATTGTGCCTGAGCCTAATCCTACCTGCTTATATTCCCTTTGGGGGCCGGGGTTCTCTCCAAAAAAATCTTCAAAAAAATGCTGAAAAAACTGATCATTGCCAAAAAAGTCCTCAAAAGGAGAATTATTGAAGGAATACTGCTGAGCTCCCCTGCCATAGCTTTGTGTGCGTTCTGTGCTAATGGAAACTACTGCTTTTCCTGTTGTGTCTGCAACATTAACTACCGCCCCCTGAAGATTATCGCTGTCCGCTAAAACCTGCGTTTCTGCCAAAGGAAGCAAATCAAAGTGTGTCGCAAACACTAAACCCGCTATCAAACCAATTAATAATACGCTGCTGATATAGGCCACCCGTATTTTCATTACCAATTCCCTCCTTAAATCAATATTTTTTCCCTGACCAGCTTATCAATTTTATCCTGCACCTGCGGCTTTTCTTTTAAATAATTCACTGCCTGTTCTTTTCCCTGGCCGAGTTTTTCTCCCTGAAAAATATACCAGGTCCCTGATTTATTAACCACCTCCAAACTAGCGGCAATATCCAGGATATTGCGGATCTTGGCTATTCCCTGGTCATAAAATATCTCAAACTCTGTTTCGCGAAAAGGCGGAGCAACCTTATTTTTCACAACCCGGGCACGCACGCGATTACCAATCACCAAATCCCCTTCTTTTATCGAGCTAATCTTACGCAGATCCAATCTTACGGAAGAATAAAACTTCAAAGCCCTTCCGCCCGGGGTTACCTCAGGATTACCAAACATTATCCCGATTTTCATGCGGATTTGATTAATAAATATTACACAGGTTCGCGACTTGCCTATTGCCGCGGTTAATTTTCTAAGCGCCTGAGACATCAATCTAGCCTGCAAGCCAATATGAGAATCTCCCATTTCACCCTCGATTTCTGCCCGCGGGGTAAGCGCCGCCACGGAATCAATAACAATCAAATCCACAGCATTTGAGCGCACCAATGTTTCGGTAATTTCCAAAGCCTGTTCACCTGTATCAGGCTGGGAAATCAATAATTCATCTAAATTCACCCCGATTTTTTTGGCGTAAGTCGAATCAAAGGCATGCTCAGCATCAATAAATGCCGCTACCCCCTTTTTCTTCTGAGCCTCCCGAATTGTACTTAAGGTTACCGTGGTTTTTCCGGATGCCTCCGGCCCAAAAATCTCAATTACCCTTCCGCGCGGAAAACCGCCTACACCTAAAGCAACATCCAGAGAAAGCGCACCCGTAGGAATTGCCTCTACATCAACATGCGTGTGCATGCCTAATTTCATGATTGCGCCCTTGCCGTATTGCTTCTCAATTTGCAATAATGCTAACTCCAATGCTTTCTGACGATTAGATACATCGATAACGTCTGCCTTCTTTTTTTCGTGTGCCATAATTATACCTCCGGTTGTTATGCCAATCCCCCTATTTACAGCCTAATCGCGCAAAAAATAGGTAGTTTGCAAAAGAACCCTTTTTTATGGTGTAGTTAAAGTATAAAAACACAGATTCACCCCGTTAGAGAATTCTCTCTAACGGGGTTCACACAGATTTCCTGGAAAAGATAAGGTTTTTTGGATGGACACAGATAAAATCTACATCTGTGTGTATCCAGAAACGAATTGTCAAGGGGCTAATCTGTGTGTATCAGTATTAAAAGTTATCACCGAAAGCGATTTTCTTGTCAAAAAAACAAAATCTTGACTTTTAATTATACCTTCCAACCCGCTTAGTGTCAATACATTCGTATGCCCCAAAAAAGAGATCTCCAACGGGCATACTCAGTACAAGTATATTCGTATGCCCATCCAGGCTAGTTGTCGCGTTAAGGCATCCTAATTTTTTTTGGGTGAATTTTAAACACGGCAAAGATCTGCTAAAACAAAATCACTATATACCTTTTTTAATTTTGCCTTAACTATGCGGTTTTTTAATTCAAGGCTGGATTTTATTCTAACCTTTATATAATTACCGGTATGGCCCTGCCATAAGTCAAAACACCCATCAACTAATCCTTCAATTAAAACCCTGTGCTTTTTAGAAATAAACCCCTGACAATAAGCATTGCGGCTATCCTGGCCAAGTTTTTTTAAAAACGTTGTCCTTAGCTTTATCTCCTTACCGGATACTAATTCACTGAAGTTATATGCCGGCGTATTCTTCCGCCTTGAATAAGGAAATATGTGAATACGTAAAGGGCTGATTTCTTTTATTAACCTAACCGTGTTCATAAAATTTGCTTCGGTTTCCCCGGGAAAACCAACCATTACATCAAGGGTTATAGAAATCCCGGGGATATCCTTTTGTATCCGCCTAATAAGCTTTATGTAGCGCGCACGTGAATAAGTTCGATTCATTCGCCTGAGTATCTGATTATCGCCGCTTTGAACAGGAATATGCAAATGCCGGCATAGCTTTTGCGACCCAGCTAAAATTTTTATTAATTGAGTTGTTATTTCGCCGGCCTCAATAGAGCTAAGCCGGATACGAAAATTCCCCTTAATCTTCTCGAGTTCTTTAACTAACTTCACCAGGCTCAACTTAGGAGATAAATCCTTTCCGTAAGAACCCAAGCATACGCCGCAAAGCACTATTTCACAATAGCCGTTCTTGATTAGATTTTGTGCCTCTTGCCTGATTTCACTAAGGCTGCGGCTGCGCGACTTCCCCCTCACCAGGCGCACCTTGCAATACGAACAAGAATAGTTACAGCCATCTTGAATTTTTAAAAACGCCCGGCTATGGTTTTTAAAGTAAGTGATGCCGGATTGGTTGGTAGTTGCCGGTTGCCGGTTATCAGCTGATGGTTGCTGGTTGCCGGTTAGATTATTTACGAAGCTGGCGATTCGCCCTTTGTCTTGATTTTTCAAAATTAGACTAACCCCGGAAATGGCTTTAATTTTATCCGCATCTATTTGCGCCATGCAACCGGTAACAATAATCCGGGCATTGGGATTCTCGCGATTCAGGCGCCGAATAGCATAAAGTGAATCCCGGTCTGCCCGATGAGTCACCGTACAGGTATTAACAACGCAAACCTCAGCCAATAAACTGTCTTTAACCTCGCGAAAACCCAAACACTCGAATTGCTCGCGGATCGCCTGCGTATCGTATTGATTAATCTTACAGCCGAGCGTACAAAACTTTATTGTTCGCATATCCCTTCGATAAGCCTCTTGGATTTATTTAATTAAACAACCTAAGCCCTTTTTTAAAAATTGGCAAGAAATGAATAATCGAGGCGCAGAAATAAAAACCTATATATTCTTTTTTACCTGATAATTGCCGGCTGCAGATAACCTAATAAATGCCGCAACTGCCAAGGCTGCGGTATCAACGCGCAATATCTGCTCTCCTAAAAAAATAGGGATAAATTTTGCGCTTTTCGCCTGCGCTAATTCCTGCTTTGTAAAGTCGCCTTCCGGGCCAATTAGAATCAAGATACTTTTTAAAAATCCGGCATTTTGTTTTTCGGGCCGGACAAAACCTTGCGGGTAATCCGCGCATCCGGACTGGGAAAAAATAATATCCCTTAAATAAAAATCCCTTTGCGTGGGCGTAGCAATTAATTTTAGTTCGTATGACCCGTAAGATAACAACTGATTAATCGGGGTTACCGGTTCAATAACCGGCAGGGTATTTCTCTTAGACTGACTGCATGCCTGCTTGGCTATATTACACCAGCGTTCATGATGCCGCTTTTTCTGCTCAGCATCCCAATGAATAACTACCCGTTCGGTAAGCATGGGAATAATCGCATCGACTCCTAACTGTGACAATTTATTAACTAAATCGTCAAACCTGCTTTTCTGTTTTAACAGGGCGCAGGCAATCGCCAATTTAGGCTTAGGCGAATTTTTAATTTTGTGCTTTCCCTTTATTAAAAGCCGTGCCTTTCTTTTTGATAATTCCTGTATTTGGCAATAATATTCACTGCCTTGGCCGTCAAAGACGCAAACCTGATCGTTATTGCCTAACCGCAGAACATCAAAAAGATAATGCGCTTGTCTTACGTCATCAATAACAATCTCACTGCCCTTAATCAACTCTCTTGGGTAATATATTCGATGCATCTTAGATTAACCGCCTATTCAGAAAATACCTCGGCAGTAAAAATATAAATATCTGCCGAAGGATCCTTCCATGCTGATGGCGGCAATCCTGCCTTGTGCGCACAAAGATTAGAAAGAAATTCCTCTTTTGACCAGCCGGTCTCTGTGGCAACCTGGGGCAAAAATACGCCGCCCCGCCCCCCTTTTTCGAGTAACACCCCATGCTCTCCCATCTTAATCACATCCGGATTATCGATTCTTTCCAAAGGTGAAAGCACTGAGATTTCGATCTCAATCCCTGCTAATTCCTTCTCGGTTACCGGCCTAAAGCGGGAATCACTTACTGCCGCCTCAACCGCCATATCGCGCACAGTCAGATAAAGGGGCTGGTCCGCAACAATATTACCGATACAACCGCGCAATTTGCCATTTTTATGCAGAGTAACAAAACTACCGCGGTGCTCCAATAATACGGGATCTTTTTCACTGACCTCTAACTTCTTGCCGGTCCTTAGATAATTCGCAATTGAACTGCGGGCAATTTCCAATAATCGCTTTTTTTGATTCTCATTAAGCATTACTCCCCCTTTTTTATCCGGCGGTTTAGACCCCGGAGATCCGGATTTTTTACTTATAACCACAGAACTGTACCCAACGCAATATTCACCAACCACCTTCTGCCCGGAAACCTCGGCACTATTAGTATAATTTAGAACCTTAACATAATCATAGCCAAGATGCTCTGCAGCTAACATCGATATAATTACCCCTGCCCAACCGCAAAGCCCTGCCTCCCGGGTTTGAATACGGTCATAAAGCTCCCTTGCTTTTAACTGCCTAATCAATGATAATGTATACATATCTTTTAATTCTGATTCCCGGTAATCAAATCCGTGATACATATCTGAACTAACCACAAGCAGGCAATTCCTATCTTTCATCGCTTCACTTATTGCCAATGCTAAATCCCGGCAATCAGAAAAATTAATATCCCCTAAAATTATTGGAACAACCCTAAAATCACCCAATACCGATTGAAGAAACGGCAACTGCGCTTCAATTGAATGCTCCTCGTCAAAAGCCGCTGAATAAGGGAAAAAAAGCGAACAAGATTGCATTAGGCTGCGTGACATCAGTTCATCAACCGGAATTTCGCCCAAGGGGGTACGAAACGCACCCTTTGGCCATAATGCAGCAATCCTAAGGTCAACATAGTGCCCGGGGCCAAGAATAATAACTGTATCGTAGTCGCGGCCTTCTAACGCCTTATACCCGTAGGCAGCGGTTTTTCCGGAAAATTCATAAGCCGCATGCGGGGAAATAAGCGCAAAAACATCGCCCCTGATAACAGCCGGTTCG
>JBDRHJ010000001.1:0-2554 GCA_043816835.1 Candidatus Omnitrophota bacterium | reverse complement strand
CACAAGCTTGTATCAAAAACTAGCCAATATTCACCTGATTCTTTCCTTTGCGTTTTGCATTATACAAAGCCGCATCTGCCTTGAAAATCAAATCTGAAGCACCTGCGATATCCGAAGATAATCCGGCTAATCCGATAGAAACAGCCACATGCGTTTCTTCCCGGCGCAGGAAAAATTTTTGCTCCTGGATAATTAATCGTAAATCTTCAGACAATCTGTGGGCCTTTGCTTTCGCAAGATTAGGCAGGAGCACTGAAAACTCCTCCCCCCCGAAACGGCAAACCAGCGCCCCGGGTATTTTATCAAAAAAACCAAGAAGTAAGCTACCTAATCCCTTTAATAAAATATCCCCTGCAATGTGGCCGTGCCGGTCATTATAAGTCTTGAAGTTGTCAATATCAATCATTAATACCGAGAGGTTCTTACGATTATGCTTTGCCCGCTCTATTTCATTATTTAAATATTCCGAATAATACCCTTTTGTATACGCGGCGGTAAGGCTGTCTTTGATTGCTAATTCCTGGGTGTGCTGAAAAAGCAATGCGTTTTCCACGCCTAAGGCCCCGACATTGCAAATTGTATCTAAGAATCTTAAGTCATCCTGCGAATAAAATCCGGCCTCATCCTTATCAAGCCTTAATATCCCCAAAAATTTCTGTTCCACCTTAAGCGGTGCACTGATTAACGACAATACCGGCCTTTCCGGTTTATGTTCGGTTTTTTCCAGGTCGAACCGAAAATCTGTCTTTGTGTCATTAACCAATAATGAACTGAAATGCCTTATTACCCAGCGGTCAAAAACATCGCCTTGTTTTTGCTTAAGTACTGAATCTCTATCGCTTTTACGGCTTAAAAAGAGATTTAACTTTTGCCGGTCGGATTCAACTAAATAAAGCGAACAAATGCTTTTTTCTTTTCCGAGCAATACAAACGCGTAATCTACCAAATGTTGGCATATTTGCTGCAAGGATAAGTCCTGAATTTTATTCGCAATACTGCGGAGATTATTATAATGGGCAAATTTTTGCTCCAAAGAAACTTGAATATCATTTTGATTCCTAATTTCTGCGCTTAAGGTATTTATTTCGCCTTTTAAATTTTCGCGTTTTAAATCCAGGCTGCGTAAGCAATACAGGTATCGCTTGAATAGATAATAGATCAGAAATAAATAGGCGAGAATCAGGGCTGGGATTATATGTGCGGGAATTATCAAGGTTATACGATTGTTTCTTCGGTATCCTTATCGAAGAAATGCACCTTGTTCATGTCGAAAACAACCTCGAGATTTTGGTTTACCTGGGGCTGGTTGTGTGCGCCTACGCGGGCAATAAACGTATGCTGCCCGGTGTTTAAATGCAAATAAACCTCTGACCCCATCGGCTCAACTACCTCACAATTCACGCGCACGATATTCTCAGGGGGTGCTTCAGAGATAAATAGCTTATCATAAATATCTTCGGAGCGTATGCCGAAAAATACCTCCTTATCCGCATAAGGCGCCATTTTTTTATACATATCTTCGACAATCTTTACCTCAATCCGGCCTTCATTAAAATAAAGCCGCTTTTCCTTCTTAATAATCTTGACGGTCATGAAATTCATCGGGGGGGATCCGATAAATCCGGCAACAAACTTATTTTTTGGATGGTCATAGACCTCAATCGGGGCATCAAATTGCTGCAAAATACCATCCTTTAATACAGCGATACGGTCGCCCATTGTCATTGCCTCGGTTTGATCATGGGTAACATAAACCATTGTTGTTTGCAGGCGGATATGAAGCTTGTGAATCTCGGTGCGCATCTGAACCCTTAATTTCGCATCTAAATTGCTTAAAGGCTCATCAAACAAAAACACTAGGGGCTTACGAACAATAGCCCGGCCTACGGCCGTACGCTGCCTTTCGCCGCCAGAAACTTCACGCGGCCGGCGATTAAGCAAATGTTTAATATTCAATATCTCGCCGGCATCATTAACGCGGCGGTCAATTTCAGACTTTGGATAATGCTTAAGCTTAAGCCCGAAGGACATATTTTCATAAATCGTCATGTGGGGATATAAGGCGTAATTTTGAAACACCATCGCAATGTCGCGGTCCTTTGCTGGAACATCATTTACCCGCTGCTTGGCAATAAAGACATCCCCTTCACTGACTTCCTCTAATCCTGCAATCATTCTTAATGTAGTGGACTTACCGCACCCCGAGGGGCCAACTAAAACGACAAATTCCTTATTTTCTATGCCTAAATTCAGTTTATCCACAGCCTTAATGCCGCCGGGGAAAATTTTACTAAGATTTCTTAAGCTAACTTGCGCCATTTTATATTATTCTTTATTGTATTGCGTTACATTGCGGATTAAAATTTTCATTTTGTGCTAATCGCAGACGTTGTAACTTGCTTATTATAGTGTGTTTTTTAAATCTGTCAATAGATTCGTATTTGATTTTACGTTAAATAATCAGAATTGATGCTAAAGCATCGCGAAGCGCAACAGATTCACGTGCTTATGAAAACTTCTTAATATTGGCACACCCAGCACAAACATATTCCTA